>JAAVXM010000071.1 GCA_022790575.1 Clostridia bacterium
ATTTGAAGGCAGATTGGGAGGCAAACGATGTAACATTAAGTGATTTATATACAAATTATAATAAAACAACAACAAAAATAATAGAAATGAATCCAGATTGGGCAAAAACAGCCTATAGAGGAAATATAGAGGACACATCATGGAACGAAAATGAAAAAAGTGCAGCATACTTATGTACGCCAGCAATAGAAGGAAATGAGAATAATTTACTATGGGCTAAAAATTTAGATAAAACAAAAGCAAATTATGTAATAGGAAGTCCAAGTGTAGAGATGTATTGTGACTCATATAATAATGTAAATCATCCAGGAGTAACAAATTATAGATTGGGAGCGCAATATAGAGTAACATCTGTCCCTGGATATATATATACAATAAATGGAGGAAGTACATCTCAAGCAGGAGCGGATAATGATTATATGACAGGAAATGATACAGTAGATTACAAAAATTATGGAAGTATGTATTGTGGAAAAGATGGAACAAAGGGAAGATATGGCTGGTGGCTGGCGTCGCCTTCGTCTGATTATAGCTACCGTGTGTGCTTTGTGTATGGTGGCGACGCATACTTGTACCGCAGCAGCTATCAAATCGCTTATGGCATCTGTCCACTAGTTTCTCTAAGGTCTGATTTCAAAATTCAAATAGAAAAGTAAAGAAGTAAAAATATAAGTTTTTCTTTTCGCTTCTCGGTATTCCTTCAAAACCTATAGTAACTCTAACATGCCTTATGGTTCCTTTTCACTTAGTGAACTATTCCCATAAGGCATGAAGTGTTACTACTGGCTTTTCCGTTTACATTCGAAGCTTCATTCAAAACTTATATTTTTACTTTAGTGGAGTGTATGAATAAGAGAGAGGATAATTGCAACGAGTCTAAAACTTTGATGAGATATTTATAAAAAAGAAAGTATTCTTTTCGCTTCGGTATAGGTATGAATTTCGGAGTTTGTGGTCGAATAAAGTCGAATAAAATTAGGTAAATATATAACATAGTAAATTAAAACAAAAAATATATAGAAATAAAAGACAAAATAGAAAAATATTAAAGAATAAAAAAATAAAAAAAATAGTAAGAATATCCTTGCTATTTTTTTTATTCTAGTGTATGATATATGGGTATAAATTATATAAAAACAATGAGAAAGGGGAACTGTTATGAAAAAGATAGCAACAATAGCTATAATATTATTAATAGTTGTAATAACATTTGGATACAATCGAGTATATGCAGAAACAGATGTAATAGATAAAAAAACGGAAAGTCAATTAATAAAAATAAAAGAAAATACAGCAAAGACTTTAGATGAATATAAAGAAAAATATGGTTCAGATGCGTATGGCTTAGTTGCGTTTGTTTTAAATACAATAAGAATATACAGCATACCATTTTGTTTTTTAGGAATAGCAATAAGTGCAATATATCAATATGTTATAGGCATAAGAAAGCTAGATACACAAGAAAAAGGGCTAGTAATGATGATATCATTTATAACAATATTAGTAATATGCCAAATTTTACCACTTGCATTTGCAATTGTTGTGAAATTTGGAAGGGGGTAACAAATGAAAGTTTTATTTGCAGTAAGCAATGAAAAAATGTCAGAAACGATAGTAAAAAAATATCAAAAAGAATATAAACAAATAATTTCATACAAAAATGTATACTACTTTAATGCAATATTAAAAGAGTTACAAAGAGACAAGACATATGATAGAGTTGTAATAAGTGAAGACTTAGAGCAATATGGAAATTTAGATTATGAGCAAAGGGACAAATTTTTATTTGATAAATTAGACAGCATAAGTGATGAAGCTTCAAACATGAAGGGAGAAGACATCCCAATAATCTTAATATGTATAGAAAGAAGAACAAAAGCAGAGCCAATGCTAGTAAAACTATTTGGAATAGGAATTTACAATGCCATAATTGGAAATGATAGAAGTGTAAATGAAGTTTCAAGATTAATAAACAGACCACGTTCAAAAAAAGAAGCAAAAATATATTATCAAATAGACGCAGAAGATGTATCATATGAAAAAGAAGATGAAAATGATGTAAGTGAATTAGAAATTCAAAATATATTAGCATATTATAAAAGACTAGGAAATGATGAAGAGTTATATGCAGAAATATTTGATAAAAAATTAGCAGAACAATATAGTGACATACAATTAAGGATAATCAGTAAATGTTTACCATTAAATGTAAGAGCGGTATTAGAAGAAAGGTCAGCAAAATATCAGCAAATAAACTCATACAACAATAAAATATCAGACAAAGTAAGAGTAAACAAAAAACAAGAGAAAGCATCTGGAACAAGTGAAGTATTCCTTAACAATTCAAAGAGGTCAGGAATAAATGAGCCAGTAGTAGTACCATCAACAATAGACACTAGCAAGAAAAGAAAAATATCAACAAAAATAGAGCAACCAACTAGTGAAACAAAAGAACTAAAAGGAAAAAGTAAAAAAATAGAAAGTGTAAAATCAGAACCAGTTGTAGAAGTAGATGAAATTGAAATAGAAGATATTCCAGAAATAGAGACAATACCAGAAGTAGTAGAAACAATAAAAGAAGAGTCAAAAGTAGAAAAAGAAACGATAAAAGATGAAGAGTCAGTTGAACAACCAGTAAAAAGAAAAAGAGGAAGACCAAGAAAAGTAGTAGAAGAACCTGTAGAACCAGCACCAAAGAGAAAAAGGGGAAGACCAAGAAAGGTAGTAGAGCCAGAAGAAACAGTACAAGAAGATAATAGAGAAGAATTAATAATAAAAGAACCAGAAGAAGAAAAAGAAGAAATGATATTACCAGGAATTGAAATCAATGAAGAAGAAGTAACATTACCAGGTATAGAAGACAATAATGAAAATGAAGTATTACCAGGGCTAGAGCCTGAGATTGAGGAAGAAGCAATATTGCCAGGATTTGGAGAGGAAATAGAAGAAGAGACAACACTACCAGGAATAGAAAATGAAGAAGAAAGAACACTACCTGGATTTGGAAATGACAATGAAGAATTCTTCCAAGAAATTGAAAGTGCTAAAATAGACACAGAAATACCAAGTTTTGAAAACAATGGAATAGAAGGAATAAATAACACATATAGTGAACCAGTATATGGAGGACTAGGAGAAAGAGCAACATATGAGCAAAGAAGAAACCAAGGTCAATACCCAGAGTTAAATATAAATGAAATAATGATGCCAAAGCAAAAACTAGTTGCATTTGTTGGGACAAGTAAAAATGGAACATCATTCTTAATAAACAATGTAGCAGAAATACTATCAAACAATGGAATAGACACAGCAATATTAGACTTAACACATAATAGAAACTCTTATTATATATATACAAAAAATGAAGACAGACTAAGAGAAAAGACAAACCACATATTAGGAGATTTAAAAGCAGGAAGAGCAGATGGAATACAAGAACACAAAAATCTAACAATATATACAACAGCAATTGAAGGTGATGAAGAACTGCAAGATGTTGAACCAATAATAGAAACATTAGTAAAGAAACATGGAATAGTATTAATGGACTGTGACTTTTCAACTCCAACAAGATACTTCAAATATGCACAGGAAATTTATTTAGTACAATCAATGGATATATTAACAATACAACCATTAACAGCATTTATAAGACAACTAAGTGACAAAGGAATGTTTGAAGAATCAAAAGCAAGAGTAATAATAAACAAATACATAAGGACAAAAGAAATAAACGAAGAATTACTTATAGGAGGAATGTCAATATATAGTGATGCTGCGATGACAGTTAGAAAAGAATTATTTAATAGAAGGACAGTACCACATATAACGATACCATTTGATTTGAAAACATATCTAAGTTATTTAGATGGGCTAGTAGAATGTAATGTAAAGATGAAAGGGTATTCAAAAGATTTAATGCAAAGTTTAAGAAAATTAGCCAATATGATATATCAAATGGATGATGGGAAGGCATCAAAGAAATACACACCACCATCAATGAAAAAGAATGCTGATTTTTCTAAGTAATACATTAAATAAAAAATTATTAGTAATTGGAGGGGAAAAACATTGATAATTATAATTGGAATATTGGTTACAATAGTAATTACATTATTAATTTATAATATAGTAATACATAAAAAGATACAACAATTCAATAATCTGAATAGACAAGCTAATAATTTAAGAGTATTACAAGATTTTCTAAGTACAATAGGAGAATGTTCAAGTGTAAATGAAAAAATAACCAAGATAAATGATATTCTTATAGAAAAATACGAAATAAAATATTCAACAATAGTAGTATTTGATGGAACAGAATATCAAATAAAAGCATCAAATGTAGATAAAAAGCATTGGGATACATTAAAGAAATTACAAGATGTTCCAATTTTCAAAGACAGTGTAGCAACAGCCACACCAAAATATGTTACAGTAAATAATGAAGTTGAAAGATTACCATATCAAGAGATGGAATTTGGAAGAGCAAAATCAGCAATTTTCTTCCCAATATATATAGAAAATGTATATATAGGATATTGGATAATAGAAAGTGGAGTACCACATGACTTTGACAATATAGATACAACAATATTTGAAGTAGTAAAAGACAATATAGTATCAGTGCTAAGAACAGTAGTACATCAAAAAACATTAGAAGCGATAGTAAGAAGAGACTTATTCACAGGACTATATTCAGAAGAATATTTATATACAGAAGGAAAAAAAGTCATAGACCAATATACAACTTCAGCAGTATGTATGTTTAGAATCACAAATATAGAAGAGATAAACGAAAAATATTCAAGAAAGCTAGGAAATCAGGTAATAATACAAGTTAGTCAACTTGTAGAAAATAGTTTGTCAAAAGATTATTTATTTATAAGATATATGGGGCCAAAATTTGTAATTGTATTTTCAGGAGTAGATATAGAATCTGTAACAGGATTTATAACAGATGTAAAAAGTGAATTAGAGAAGATGTTAATTTCAGAAAATCCATATGAAGATGTGGAAGAAATTGAAATCGAACAAATAGACAGAAAGAAGAAAAAGCAAAAGCCAAAAGAGAAAATACAAGTTAGTCCGAAACTAAATTTTGTAGTAACAACATATTATAAAGGGACTGGAATTGAGGAAGTGTTAAAAAAATTAGAACAATATGTAGATAATGCAGACAAAAGTGAAAATGATATAACTTGTATGTAATATATTATATACAACAAGGAGGTAAATATGAATTTTGATAAGACAATGAGTTTTAATTTTGAGAAAGAGAAGAATACGAAGGCAAAAGAAATATTAAGAGAAGTATATGAAGCACTTGTAGAAAAAGGATATAATCCTATAAATCAAATTGTAGGATATATATTATCAGGAGACCCAACATATATAACAAGTCATAATGATGCAAGAAATAAAATAAGAGAAATAGAAAGAGATGAACTATTAGAAAGAATGGTTAGAAATTATATAGGATTAGAAGAGTAGAGGAAAAGATGCGAATATTAGGAATTGATTATGGAGATTCAAGAACAGGAATTGCTATAACAGATAGTTTAAATATCACTGTACAAGGGTTAGAAACTATAAAAAATAGTGGTTCAGACAAAATAATTCTAAGACGACTAGATGAAATTTTAGAAGAATATGAGATAGACACTATAGTAGTAGGAAAGCCAATAAACATGAATGGAACAGAATCAGAAAGAACAGAAATAACAGAAAAGTTCATACACAAATTGAAATGCAAATATAATAAACTAAAAATTGAGACAGTAGATGAGAGACTCACGACTGTTGCAGCGCAAAGAACGATGAACTTCTTAGATATAAATAAGAATAAAAAGAAAAATATAGTAGATACTATATCTGCGGTATATATTTTAGAAATATACTTAAACAAAATAAAAAATTAGTTGCAAAAACAAAAAAACTAGTGTATGATGTTAAAGATTAAAATTAAATTTGAAAGGAGAAAAAATGGAAAACGAAGAATTAGATAATATAATAGTACTAAATGATGAAGAAGGAAATGAAGTAAAGTTTGAATTCTTAGATTTAGTAGAACTAGATGAAGAAGAATATGTTGTATTATTACCAGTTTCAGAAGAAGGCGAAGAAGATGAAGGAGAGGTAGTAATATTAAAGCTAGAAGACACTGATGAAGAATCAGAAGAAGAATCATATGTTGGTGTTGAAGATGAAGAAATATTAAACAAAGTATTTGCAATATTCAAAGAAAAATATAAAGATGAATTTAATTTTGTAGATGAAGATTAAGAAAAGGATGATGTTGGATGGTGGAATTAGTTTTCTACAAGCCAACATTATTTTTCTATAATGAGGAAAACAAGTTTCCAGAATTATAAATAATAAAAGAGGAGTGATAAAAATGACTAATTTTACAACAATGTTAATAGCAATATTTATGGTAATGTTTTGGCTGTTTAGAGCAATTGTAGCATTATGTACGCAATTTTCAGTAGACTTATTAGGAATAGTTGCATATGACCTAAATATGGAGATAATAATAGCATTTGCAACAATAATATGTATAGTATTAATAGTAAAAAGAAAACTAATAGGAGTATTAGCATATATGTTAATATATGGAATGTATTTTGGGGAGCATTTATTTATGAATATAATGCCTTTAATCCAAGGACAAGGAGCAATGTCGATGGACATGGTAATGAATTTATTATGTGATTTTATAGCAATTCTATTAGTAATATTTGCATTTTTTGATTTGTTAATAGACAAAAGTAGAAAAGCAAATCCAATTGACAAAAAGACAGACTGGTATTTTAAAAATCAAAAATACGAAGATGAATTAAATGCGAGAGACAAAAGAGACGATAATAATCAATACAAATTTTATTAAAGTTATTGTCAATTAATAGTTGAAAGGACGAAGACTAATGAATAACAAAAAATATAATAATAAATATGGTATAATAGAGAAACAGAAGTCAAAAGCGAGTTGGTTTGTACTTTTATTTCTAGTAATTTTTGTCATGTCATTTTTTTACATTAATTATGTTCAAGACTTAGTATATCATAATGTATATACTAATATAACTGAAATTAGTGAACAAACAGCTACACAGTTAAATTTATCAATAAGTGACCAAAAGTATTTTGTTAAAATAATGGTAGACTCAATTAAGAGAAACCACTTCAAAACAATTGATGAAATATATGAAAGATATAGTGGAGATTTAGGAAACTTTCATTTTACAAGACTAGTAATATTAGATAAAGAAGGAAATGGTATAACCAGTGATGGAATTGAAGTGCATAATTATTCAGACATAGAAGAATTTTTCAATCAAGATGAAAGTATAGTATATTTATCAGAAAACAAACCAAGTACAGTTTCAGATAATCAAGTAAATATATATTCTAGGAAATTCAATTTTTATGGAGAAGAAAAAGTATTATTAGCAACAGTTAACACAGAAGACTATCAAGAAATACTATTAAGAAGGTTATTTGGAAAAGGTGGAACATACTTAATTAATAATGAAGGTTCAGTATTGATAGACTCTTTCGGAATAATACAAGAAAATAATGTTAATTTATTTGACTATATGAGAGAAAATTATAAGAGTAAAAATGAAAAAAATATACAAGAAATCAACAAAATGGAATCAGATATAAATGAAAACAAAGTAGGAACTTTTGACATGGGGCATAAAGGAGTAGCATATTTTATTCATTATGAAAAACTAGATATAAATGACTGGTATATAGTAACAGTATTATCGGATGACACAATTGCAAAAGAACTAATTAGGGTAGTAATAATATCTACTGTTCTTTGTTTAGCAGTCAACTTAATAATAGCATTTGTATCAGTTTATATAAACATTTCGAACCAAAGAAGAAATCATAGGGTATTTAAAATAGCTTTTATTGATTCTATAACATCACTAGGTAATGAAAGATATTTTAAAGAAAAAGCCAGTGCATTTATAGAAGATGAAACCAAAAACAAATATATTGTAGCTTTTGACATAGACAAATTCAAAGCTTTAAATAACATGTATGGATATGATTTTTGTAACAAAATATTGGACAAGCTTGGAGAAACAATAGTAGAAATATTGCCAAAGGAAAGTATTGTTTGTAGAATTTCAGCAGATGTATTTAGTGCAATATTTAGTTATGACAAAAATATAGAAAGTTTACTAGAACAGATATTAAAACAGGCATCAAATATAAAAATAGATGATGTACAATTACATTTGAATTTATCAATAGGAGTATACAAATTAAATAAAAAAGACAAAGATATTAATAAAGCTTTAGATAAAGCATATATGGCTCGAGCAAAAATCAAAGGATTATATGACAAAAACTATTATATATTTGATAAACTACTTGAGAACAGGTTGATGGAAGAGCAAGAGATAGAATCTTGTATGGATGAAGCATTAGAAAAAGGTGAATTTAAAATTGTATATCAGCCAAAGACATTAGCTAAAAATGAGAAAGTAATTGGAGCAGAAGCATTAGTTAGATGGCATAAAAATGGGCAAATAATTCCACCATACAAATTTATACCATTATTTGAAAGAAATAAATTCATAATAAAATTAGACTTATATATTTTTGAGCAAGTATGTAAAGACATATCAATATGGAAAGAGAAATATAATTTTGTGCCAACTATATCAATAAACTTTTCAAAACTACATTTAGAAAATGAAAACTTTATAGATGAATATGTAAAAATAACAGACAAGTATAATATAGACAGAAGTCAAATAGATTTAGAGATAACAGAAAGTGCAACTGTTGATGAAAACATAGATATACTTAAAATGTTAAAAGAAATTAAGAAAAAGGGATTTATTATTTCATTAGATGATTTTGGAACAGGCTACTCATCACTTAGTATGTTACAAAATATGCCAATTGATATAATAAAAATAGATAAAGCATTTGTAGATAATGCAAACTTAGCAAGTGATAAGAACATTATTAATTATATAATGATTCTTGCCAAACGCCTTGGTGTAGAGACAATAGTTGAAGGTGTTGAAACAAGAGAACAAGTAGACTTTGTAAAAAAACTAAGTTGTGATATAATTCAAGGGTACTATTATTCTAAGCCAATATCAAAAGAAGAGTTTGAGGAATACTTTAACAGAAATAAGTAATAAAACAAGTTATGCAATATGGAGAAAGGGAAATTTGCTGACTATGAACAGGAAATAGGACTATTATATTTAAGAAGTGATTTTCAGGGAAGAGGAATAGGTAAAGAACTATTTACTCTTGGATATAATGAAATAAAGAAAAACAAATGTGATAAGTTCTTTATTTCCTGCAACAAATATAACATAAAAGCACGAGGATTTTATGAGAAAATGGGTGGCAAACTAGTATTAGAAGATGAAGACAACTATAATAAAAGAGTGGTTCAAGCTAAGTACCATTATGATGTGAAGTAGGAAGACTTGAGAGTCTTCCTATAATATCAATATATAGAATTATTATAACTATTTTGAAATTCAAATAAATAAAATTGGAAGTTATTATTAAAATCCATAATTGAGATAGATGAACATGCAAAAGAATTAAAAAATATTAGTCGAAAATAGAATATCATCGAAACATTAGAAACAGATTCAGAAATTGGAGGCATAAAATGACAAGTATAAAATTTTTAGGTACTGGTACTGTTATGGGAGTACCGATTTGGAATTGTGAATGTGATGTATGCAAAAGTACAGATAAGAAAGATAAGAGATATAGGAGTTCATTATTAGTAAAGATAAATGATAAAAATATAATAATAGATTTTGGACAAGACTTTAGAAACCAATTAATTGAAAATAATATAAAGAAAATAGACTATGCTTTTTTGACTCATGCACATAGGGATCATTGTGGTGGAGTGGAAAATCTTGCTACTGCTGAAAATGTAATATTTATGGCTCCTAAAGATGTATTAGAAGAATTTAATGAATTGCAAGGTTCTTCAAAAGATTGGCTTATTACAAGAAATAAAACAATATCAATAAAAGAATTTAGACCATTTTCTATAAATGATATAATCATTGAAACTGTAAAGCTTGAGCACAAAAAAGATTGGGGTGTTGATGTTCCATGTTATGGTTATATATTTAAATCTAATAATTTTAAATTTGCATATATGAGTGATTTCAATAAGATTTTAGAAATAGAAAAATTAAAAAACTGCGATTTAATAATTTCTGATGGTAATGGTTTAAATAATAAAGGGCATCGGACATGTTGGAATAAATGGTAGTATAGAAATATTTAACATATTAAAACCTAAAAAAATGATATTAACACATCTTACCCATAAAATGTCATATAAAGATGTATCAGCTTATGTAAAAAAATATGGAAACATTGATATTGCATATGATGGGATGGAATTAAAATTATATTGAAAGGATGTAATATATGGAAATCAAAGAGATTAGTGTTAATGATTATTTGACTAAATCACAATTACCTTCTAGTGATTATGTGATTAATCCATATATAGGATGTTCTCACGGATGTAGATATTGTTATGCTTCTTTTATGAAACGTTTTACAGGGCATACAGAAGACTGGGGGACATTTATAGATATTAAAAGGTGCAATAAAAAAATTAATTTAAATAAGATAAGTAAAAAGAATGTATTTCTCTCATCAGTGACAGATTGTTATAATCCTATTGAAGAAGATTGTAAATTAACTAGAGATATTCTAATGCAACTAGTTAATTCAGACTGCTATTTATCTATATCTACTAAATCAAAATTAATATTGAGAGATTTAGATTTATTAAAACAAATAAAGAATTTATCTATTAGTATGTCAATCAATACCCTTGATGAAAAGTTTAGGGAAGATATGGATAATGCGAGTACAATAAAAGAAAGATTACATACTCTTGAGGAATTGCATAAGAATGGAATTTATACAGTTCTATTTATGTCACCAATATTCCCTTATATAACTGAATGGAAAGAAATTATCGAAATCTCAAAAGGATATGTAGATGAATATTGGTTTGAGAATCTTAATCTAAGAGGAAGTTATAAAACAGATATTTTAGATTATATTAAAGAAAACTATAATGAAGTATATTTAAAATATATAGAAATATATAATAAGAAAAATAACAAATATTGGGAAACCCTAGCAGATGAAATTAATAGTTACTGTGAGATAAAGAATATAAAAAATGTAAATTATTTTTATCATAAGGAATTGGTAGAGAAAAAGAAAAGGAAGTGATAATAATGGACAATCAACAAAATCAAACAAATATAAATTGGTTTCCAGGTCATATGGCAAAAACGAGAAGGCAGATAACAGAAGATTTGAAACTAGTAGACATAGTAGTAGAGATATTAGATGCAAGAATTCCAATATCAAGTCAAAATCCAGAAATAAAGCAAATATTAAAAAGCAAAAAAAAGATTGTAATATTAAACAAAAGTGATTTAGCAGATAAAAACGATAACAAAAAATGGTTAAAACACTTTGAACAAAATGGGATAAGAACAGTATTAGTAGATTCACAAACAGGAAAAGGGATAAATCAAGTAATACAAGAGATAAAAAACTTAATGTCAGAAGAAATAAAAAAGCAAGCTGAAAAGGGAAGAACAGGAAGAAGGATAAGAGTTATGATTGTAGGAATACCTAATGTAGGGAAATCTTCTTTTATAAATAGGATATCTAAGAGAAGTACAGCAGAAGTAGGGAATAGACCAGGAGTTACAAGAAGTAAACAATGGATAAGAGTAAATAATGAAATAGAACTATTAGACACACCAGGAGTTTTATGGCCAAAATTTGAAAGCCAAGAAGTTGCATTAAATTTAGCATATATAGGAACAATAAAGGATGATATATTAGAAATAACAGAAATATCATATTACTTAACAAAATTTTTACTAAAAAATTATTATAAAAGACTAATTGAAAGATATAGTTTAAATGAAGAACAAGTATCTGAAATAATGAAACAGGACAAAGAAGAAAACCAAAATATTTATGAGATAATGCAAATGATTGGTAGAAAAAGAGGTGCCATTATTTCTGGAGGTGTTGTTGATGATGAAAAAACAGCCAAAATAATTCTAAATGATTTTAGAAATAGTAAATTTGGAGAAATTACAATTGAAAAAATCAGTTAATATGATACATGCGTGAAAAATTTTTAGATTTTGTATTTTTTTTGAATTACCTATTGACAAAAAACAATAAAAATATTATAATAATTTATGTCATATGACAAACTACCAGTTAGTTAAATGCAGATGTGGCGGAACTGGTAGACGCACAGGACTTAAAATCCTGCGGTTGAATAAACCGTGCCGGTTCGATTCCGGCCATCTGCACCAATGACGTATCTGTTCGAACTAAATTGAACAGATAGATACAGAAATCAATCAGAAAATAAAATCTGGTTGATTTTTTTGTTGTCTAAAAACAATATTAAAATCATCCAAGAAAGGATGGTATTTGAAATGCAGATAATTAAGCAAGAACTAGAATTTGAGGAATGTCTAAAGCAAAGACTTGAATTTATATGTGAGTTCTCTAAAGTTACCCCTACTTTTGTAAATGGTAGTATTAGAAAATTAGAAAAAACTAATCTTACATATATTGAGCCACATAGAGTAATTATTAAGAATATTACTTTTTTAGTTTTCAATTATTCAAATGACCTTTATATTACTAACTTAACTAAAAAGATTAAATTATAAGAGTTAGAAGATTATTTAAAAAATATATAATTGTAAATATTTGACATTTCTTAAAATTGTAGTATAATATAATCAATGAAAAAATTATATTGACTCTGCAAGAGTTATATATATGAGTACTTTGAAAAGATTATATTATATTGCATTATTGTATTTTAGTTTATGATAAATGGATTTAAGAGATGTCA
>JAAVXM010000072.1 GCA_022790575.1 Clostridia bacterium
ACAAGACAAACCAGTAAGATTTATAATTGATGATGTTGTTAAATTTGTAAATAGAGAAATAAGAAGAGGAAATAAATATGATGCTATAATAATGGACCCACCATCATATGGAAGAGGAGCAAAAGGAGAAGTATGGCAATTCGAAAACAACATATATGACCTAGTAGAGTTATGCACAAAAGTATTATCATATAATCCATTATTTTTCCTAATAAACTCATATACAACAGGAATATCAAGCAAAGTATTAGAAAACATATTAAACGTAACAATAGCAAAAAAATACAAAGGAAAACTAGAATCAGGAGAAATAGGAATACCAATGGAAGAATCAAAACTAGTATTACCATGTGGCATTTATGGAAGATGGGAGAAATGAGACACAAGGGACAGGGGAAAAATGTCTCATTTTTATGAAGAATTATGTCGAAAAAGATAAAAGACTAAAAACGACAAAATAATGAGACATTTTTCCCCTGTCCCTTGTGTCTCAAAAGGAGAGATTAATGCAAGAGTTAAAAGTGATTTATGAAGACAATCATATTATTGTGGTAGAAAAGAGGCCTAATGTTCCATCACAAGCGGATAAGACTGGTGATATAGATATGTTAAATATTATAAAAGACTATATAAAAGATAAATATAATAAACCTGGAAATGTTTATTTAGGATTAGTGCATAGATTAGATAGACCTGTTGGTGGAGTTATGGTTTTCGCAAAGACCTCAAAGGCAGCAGGGAGGTTAAGTGACCAAGTAAGAGAAAAGACTTTTAAGAAAAAGTATTTAGCAGTTGTTGATGGGAAATTTCAACAGGGAAAAGGAGTTCTAGAAGATTACTTATATAAAGATGAAAGAAAAAATATGAGTAAAGTTGTAAATAAAGACAAGAAAAATGCAAAATTAGCTAAATTAGATTATGAAGTCTTAAAATATAATGAAATAAAAGATTTAAGTTTAGTAAGAGTGAATTTACATACAGGAAGACATCATCAAATAAGAGTACAGTTATCACATTTTGGTCATAGTATTTTTGGCGATCAAAAATACGGAACACGAGGAAAAGGTAAACAAATAGCTTTATGGGCTTATGAACTTACTATTAAACATCCAATAACAAAGGAAGAAATGACCTTTAAAGATTTACCAGAATCAATTGGCACATGGTGTATACTAAAATAATTATAAAAAATGTTGCATTTTACCAAAATGTATGTTACAATACCTAAGTAATTATGAGAGAAACCGTTAGGAGGAATAAATAGAATGGAAATAGCTAAAGGAATATTAGTGATAATATACTTTATAATTGCATTAGCATTAATTATATTAACATTAATACAATCAAAAGAAGATGCAGGATTATCTTCTACAATAACAGGTTCATCAACAAGTAATTTTTATGAAAAAAATAAAGGCAGAACTAAAGAAGGAAAACAAAAAAGATGGACAATAATTTTATCTATTGTATTTGCAATATTAACAATAGCATTAGGTATAATATATATGGCATAGTATATAATAAGAAGGGCGGTTTTTAATATAAAAACTCGCTCTTTTTTAAAAGATAAGTGGGACATTATCTACGTCCCATTGTCCCAGAAAAGGAGAAGTGTTAATGGAAGAAAGAGAACTGAAAATTTTAGATTTTATGAGGTCTAAAGAGTATGTGCCAATGAGAGCAAAAGAAATTGCAATGGTTATGAGGGTTCCTAAAAAGGAATATAGTGATTTTTTAGAACTTCTTGGTAATTTGGAGTTAAGTTTTAAAATTGAGAAGAATAGAAAAAATAGATATAGAATAGTTGATAAAACATATTATGAAGGTATTTATAGAAAAAATCAAAAGGGGTTTGGTTTTGTAAAGATAGAAGAGCAAGATGAGGAAGTGTATATATCTAAGGAAAATTCGATGCAAGCTTTAAATGGAGATAGAGTTTTAATAGAAATTATAGAGGAACAAAATAGGATTAAAAGTGCAGAGGGAAGGATTATAAAAATATTAAAACATGAAAAAGATACTATTGTGGGGATTTTTCAAAATAATAAAAACTTTGGGTTTGTAGTACCAGATGATAAAAATTTTGGGACAGATATATTTATTTCTAAAAGTAATTTTGGAAAAGCTAGAAATAATCATAAAGTGTTAGTAAAGATTACAAAATATCCTGAAAAAGGAAAGAAAGCAGAAGGGAAGATAATTGAAGTATTAGGAAATGTAAATGAGGCAGGAGTGGATATGTTATCACTTATAAAAGAATATAATCTACCTGCAAGATTTCCTGAACAAGTGGTAGAAGAGGCAAAAAGATGTGGAAATAAAGTTGACAAGAAGGATATTCCAAATAGAATAGATTTGAGAGACCAAATTATATTTACAATAGATGGCGAAGATGCTAAAGATTTAGATGATGCAGTAAAGGTTACAAAGCTTGATAATGGAAACTATAAATTAGATGTTCATATAGCAGATGTTAGTTACTATGTAAAAGAGAATAGTTTATTAGATCAAGAGGCATTAATTAGAGGTACTAGTATATATATGTTAGGAAGAGTAATTCCAATGCTTCCTAGAGAACTATCAAACGGGATTTGTAGTTTAAATGCAGGAGAAGATAGATTTACTTTGTCTTGCAGCATGGAAATAGATAATAAAGGAAAAGTGGTATCATCTGAAGTATATAAAGGAATAATAAATGTTGCCCAAAGGATGACATATACTGATGTACAAAAAATAATAGATGGCTCAGATAAAAATGTTTTAAAACGTTATGAAAAATACATTGAAGATTTTAAATTGATGGAAGAGCTTGCTTTGATTTTAAAAAACAAAAGATTAGAACAAGGATATCTAAATTTAGATATTCCAGAAAGTAAGATAGAACTTGATATAGATGGAAAGGTGACTGATATTCATAAGTATGAAACAAGCTTTGCAAATGAAATTATAGAACAATTTATGCTGACAGCAAATGAAACAATTGCAGAGAAGTTTTTCTGGTTAGATGCTCCATTTATATATAGAGTACATGAGGAACCTGATTTAGAAAAAGTACAAGAACTAAATAAATTTTTATTTAACTTTGGATTAAAAATAAAGGCCAATAAGGACAATATATATCCAAAAGAATTTTCTAAAATATTAGATGAAATACAAGGTAAAGAAGAAGAAAAAGTAATTTCTAATTTAGTGTTAAGAACATTAAAAGTAGCAAGATACGAAGCGGAGAACAAGGGACATTTTGGAATCGCAAGTAAATATTATTGTCATTTTACATCACCTATTAGAAGATATCCAGATTTATTTATACACAGGATTATTTCTAAATATTTAGAAAATAATTATGATGTAAATCAAAAGTTTGTAGATAAATATATTCCAAAAGCTGAAGATAGAGCAAAACAATCTTCTGAGAGAGAAAAGATTGCAACAAAAGTAGAAAGAGAAGCTGAAGATATAAAAAAGGCTGAATATATGGAAAGTAGAATAGGAAATGAATATGAGGGAATTGTATCTTCTATAACATCATTTGGAATGTTTGTAGAACTAGATAATACTGTAGAAGGGCTAATTAGATTTGAAGATATAGGAGACGAATATTTTATATATGATGAAGATAGAAAAAGATTAATTGGTGAAAGGACAAATAAAACCTATAAAATAGGAGATAAAGTAAAAATCAAAGTTAAAAATGCTAGTAAATTATTAAGACAAGTTGATTTTGAAATAGTATAAAGTAATATTAAAAAGATTGATATACTAATATATCAATCTTTTTTTGTATAATCAGATTTGTTCTTTTGACCAAGGGGCGCGTCCCCATAATCAATATATCCATAACATTATATTTGCAAAAATAACAACAAGTATAGAAAATGAAATAACACAAATTCCACCAATTTTATTCTTATTTTCTTTAATTTCATATAACCCGTAACCTATGGATTTTAATAAAATATAGGCAGTAATAAATAAAAATACAGTGTAAAATATAATATTTATCAAAAAAGTATCCTCCTTAAATTATATTTCAGTTAATAACATTCCAGATTTAACAGAAGTATCTACTTGTACATCAAAAAAAGCATCTTTATAGTTTTTTAGCCAATTATAATTATCAAATTTATGAGTAGTTAAGAAATTAGATAAAGAATTTTTTCCAAAACTATTAATATCTGATTTGAATTCTTTAGATGTTCTATACAAATAGTTAGAGAACATAGATTCTAAATAGCTATCACAAGATTTTGAGATATCTTCTAAAACAGATGTATCTAAATAATTAGAATTATCACTCATAGAATAAATTTTGCCTGTAAATTTAGCTTTTACTTTTATATAAGGAGAACCAGTAGATGTGTCTATTTTAGATGATACAGAGCCATCTGGTGTTAAAAAAATGTCAATATATGATTCAGCATTATTAGGATCTGGAACTGATATTAGGAAATTATCAAGTTCGTCTCGTAATGATAGGAAACAAATTGTTTCTAAAGCATTTAATTCTCCTACTAATTGATCTTCCTTAAAAATAGCAACACCCATATTTTCAGAATTAGTGTCTCCTTCAATAGATGATTCATTTGCTTTAAGAGTATAGTCCTTTTGAGAGTCTATCGTACTTGGGTTTTGAGAAGTTTCATTGCTAATTCCTCCTAAAATGGCATAAGGTTCACAGGTTTTACATAGAAGGCCATTAAAAAAGTCTCCAATTGTTGCATTAGGCATATATCCAGTATATTTACTAGAGTTTGTGAGTATTTCGTAATATTTAGATATAAGACTTTCTAATTCAGGTTTGGTGTTTTCGATATAATAACTTGAGTCACATTTAGCGACTACTATATTAGCAGAAGGCCTAACTTGAGTATCGTTTATTAAAGTGTATATTTCTGAAGAAATACCTTGTTTGGCAAATTCCTCAGAGAATATAATTATTTTACAATGTGACATATTAAGTTGTTTTCCCATATGGCTATTCATTAAGTTTACAGCATTACTCAAAGATGAGGCTTCTACTGTATTAACAACAGGAGGACTTTTTTTAGAAGAGCCAGATTCAGATATTGATGCTGTAGTAGAAAATTGAAATGTAACTTTTAATTTATTATTAGTAGATGTATCAATACCTAAAGCAAGTACATAAGCTAAATTATCCATACTAAGAGATGAATATGAATTTGAAAAAGCTACTATAAATATGATTATAATAATAAAAATAAACAAATTACGTAATATTTTTTTCATTAGACAATCCTTTCTTATGTTTTATATTTGCTAGGATTAATATGCTAAGTCCCAAAGCAAAAACTATACCAATTACTAAAGATGGATATATGGTATTTTCAAATTTTTCAGATATAGCAAGATTTTCAGGGAGCATAGCTATTCCAAACATTAACAAACCAAATATATCAATTAAAGGTTTTTTAGTTTTTATATTTGTAACTTTTTTAAATATATTCATTGTGAATTTTAGTACAATACTTAAGTAAGATGCAAAGGCTAAAATCCAAATAAGTAAGAATACAGATTCTAGTCTTTGAAAAAAACTACCAAATTCTATATATCTAGTTGCACTATATAAGGAAGAAATTTCATTTGCAATAATAAAAGAAGAAAACATAAATAATATGGTTGAAACACATAGTATAAGATATATTGCAGATATTCCTGTAGATGCAAGTACAATTTTTTTCAATTTTTGAGGCTCTTTTAAATAAGGAGGGATAAAATATAAATATACTATTCCAGCAAAAGCAGTGATATTACCAAGTCCAGTTACAAAAGTATTAAAAATGCCGTCACCTAGTATTGGAAAAATTCTCTGAGGAGAGAAGTTTTTTGTATTAGCAACAAATAAGAAAACCATACTAAAAAGAACTAAGGGAATAACTAGCAAGTTGGTTTTTAGAGTTGCACTAAAATCGAGTCTGTTTGCTAAACATACTGCTACAACAAACATTAATAAAATAAAAGTAATATCTGTCATAGGATAATAAATGATTTTTAAACATTCACAAAAGTTTCTAAGAAGAATACTACTGCTTGAAATGAAATATACAATAAATATAATTCCAATTATATTTTTAAATACTTTACCACCTAGAGTTTCGGAGATATCAATAATATCTAAACTAGGAAAATTTCTTAGAAGTTTGCATATTAAATATGAAATTATAATTGCTATTATACTAACATAAATTAAATTTATTATAGTAGCAGATTTGGTAGTGATGAGTAAATTTCTTGGTAAAGATAGTATAGTATGAGTTACAACAATAGTTAATATTAGCATAATAGCTTCAAAAGTACCTATTTTTGATTTTAACATTTTTACCTCCTGTTAATATTAGGATTATATTTCCATTTCATAGAAATTTCTTCTTGTTTTTTTATCTTTTGAGGAGCAACATAGTTTTCTCTATATTCTCTCTTCCAAATAGGTGGAAGGAAATATCCATTACCTTTAGAATTTACTTTTGGTGCAAATGGCGTAGCAAAAAATACACCAAAAGATTTTAGGCTACAAATAGTTGATATATATACAAATAGCCCTAATGAGATACCTAAGAATCCAGCCATAAATCCAAGTAATACAAATAAAAATCTATAATATCTTAGATGAAAGCCAAAAGAGAAGTCAGGTATAGCAAAAGATGCAATAGCAGTAATTGCTACAATAATAATTAAGATAGGACTTACAATTCCAGCACTAACTGCAGCTTGGCCAAGAACTAAAGCACCAACAATACCTATAGTAGGACCTATAGGAGAAGGAACTCTTAATCCAGCTTCACGTATTAATTCAAAAGAAATTTCCATTGTAAGTATTTCAACAATGATAGGAAAAGGAACATTTTCTCTTGATGCTAATATGGAATATAAAAGTTCTGTAGGTAAAATCTCCTGATGAAAGCTAGTTATTGCAACATACATTCCAGGTAATAACAATGTAATAAAAGCTGCTAAAAGTCTTAATCCACGTAAGAAGTTTGCAAAACTAACTTTTAAATTAGTATCTTCAGGAGACTCTAAAAAATCTACTAAAACTGCAGGCATTATTATGGCATAAGGAGTTCCATTTACAATTACAATAACCCTACCATTTAATAAATGTTTTGTTGCTTTATCAGGTCTTTCTGTTGATATCACTTGTGGAATGCCTAAAGAATTTGAATCTATAATTAATTGTTCTAATTCTCCAGAAGAAAGTAAAGAATCTATTTCTAAATTATTAAGCCTATATTTAACTTCGTTTACTAAATCAGGGCTAGTAATATTATTCATATAGCAGACAGCACATTTTGTTTTTGTTATTTTTCCAACTTCTAGATTTTCTACAATTAAATCTTCATTATTTACGATTCTTCGTATTAAAGATGTATTTGTTCTAATATTTTCAACAAAAGCTTCATGAGGACCTTTTATTACAATTTCATTATTAGGAGAATCAACACTTCTTTGTTTAAATCCTTTTACATCTATGTCAAAAGCAAGTGTTAAAGTATCGACAAATAGAGCACAATTACCGAGAGTTAATACCATTAGCTATATCATCAAACTTTGTAACTTCTTTTACAGAATTTTGAGGCATTAAACACCCCATTAAATAATTCGATAAATCAAATTTTTTTACTTTTCTTACAGTTATATTATTAGTAACAGCTTCCGAAATCACTTTATTTTGTGAACCTTCAAATAAATTGTTTTTATTCCTCATCATTAATGGCTCCAAAACAAATTTATCCATTAATTCACTATCAACCATTCCGTCTATATAAACAATAAAAGCATTATATTGTTTACCACGAGCATTTAAGGTGAATTCTCTTAAGATAATATCGCTATTTATCAAGGTGTTATATTTTATTTTCATATATTCTAAATTAACACTAAGACTAGGAAAGACTTTAGCATCTTTATCTATATTTGGACTAATATTTTCATAATTTTTATTATTAATATTAGTGTCCTCTATAAGGTTAAATTCGTATTCATTATCTGGTGTATAAGTTAAAACTGAATTTAATAAATCTTTAAATTTCATAATTTTCTCCAAATTTGTTTTTAAATAGTATTTGTAAGATTTTAAAAAAATATACTAGTTAAAAAAATAAAAAAATGATATAATATATATTAAGTAAGTGAAAAGGAGAAGTTTATGAAAAGCAAATTTGCAACAATAATAATATCTTTTATAATTATATTAATAATTACAGTTATGGGCATTTTTGGGATTATAATTTTTCAGGAAATACAATCAAAATATACTTCTATAGAACCAGAAAATTTTGAAACTATAATTTCAGAAAATGATACAATACAAAAAGATATAAATACGCCAACTATAGTAGAAAATCCATTAGATAAAATTACAGATGAAAATTCTAATCAAAATAATGCTAATATAGATTATAGTAATATAAATGTTGATAAATATTTTTATAACCAATTAGATGAGTATTCAAAAAAGATATATAGAGCATTTGAAAGTAATAAAGAAAATATGAAAACAGGAACATATAAAGTTGAATTAGGAAATACTTTTTCAGATGTATTAAATTCGGAAAACGGTCAAGATTTGTTAGGAAAATATTATCAATCAGCAATAGAAGCATATATATATGATAATCCAGAGATAATATATTTAAGTCCAAATAAAATGTACTTAAATATAGAAACTACAACAAGAGTAAATAAAACAACATATAATGTTTATATAAATAACGGAAATCAAGCTAATTATTTAACTGATGAATTTTCTTCAAAAAATGAAGTTGATTACGCCATGGCAAAAATAGAACAAGTAAAGAATGAAATCATACAAAAAAGAACAGGGAATACATATAAAGATATAAAAATGGTACATGATTATTTGATAGATAATGTAGAATACGATACAACTATATCAAAACCTCATATATATAATGTATATGGAGCATTAGTAAATAAACAAGCAGTATGTGAAGGATATGCAAGAGCTTTCAAATATATTATGGATAACTTAGGAATTAATTGTACATTAGTTATAGGGAAAGGAACAAACTCAGAGGGAAGAACTGAAAATCATGCTTGGAACTATGTACAATTAAATAATAATTGGTATGCAATAGACTGTACATGGGATGACCCCGTAACTTCAGGTGGAGGCTGGGTAAGTCAATCTTCTAAATACAAATACTTTTTAAAAGGAGCAAATACTATAGGAGCAGACCATATAGCAAATCGTCAATTTACAGAAGGCGGAAAAACATTTGAATATCCAATATTAAGCAATAATGATTATAAATAATCCCTTTTTGGGGTCGGGTCTTAAAATGTGAATTCACATTTTAAGACCCGACCCCAAAAAGGGATTATTTATAATCATTATTGCTTAATATTGGATATTCAAATGTTTTTCCGCCTTCTGTAAATTGACGATTTGCTATATGGTCTGCTCCTATAGTATTTGCTCCTTTTAAAAAGTATTTGTATTTAGAAGATTGACTTACCCAGCCTCCACCTGAAGTTACGGGGTCATCCCATGTACAGTCTATTGCATACCAATTATTATTTAATTGTACATAGTTCCAAGCATGATTTTCAGTTCTTCCCTCTGAGTTTGTTCCTTTCCCTATAACTAATGTACAATTAATTCCTAAGTTATCCATAATATATTTGAAAGCTCTTGCATATCCTTCACATACTGCTTGTTTATTTACTAATGCTCCATATACATTATATATATGAGGTTTTGATATAGTTGTATCGTATTCTACATTATCTATCAAATAATCATGTACCATTTTTATATCTTTATATGTATTCCCTGTTCTTTTTTGTATGATTTCATTCTTTACTTGTTCTATTTTTGCCATGGCGTAATCAACTTCATTTTTTGAAGAAAATTCATCAGTTAAATAATTAGCTTGATTTCCGTTATTTATATAAACATTATATGTTGTTTTATTTACTCTTGTTGTAGTTTCTATATTTAAGTACATTTTATTTGGACTTAAATATATTATCTCTGGATTATCATATATATATGCTTCTATTGCTGATTGATAATATTTTCCTAACAAATCTTGACCGTTTTCCGAATTTAATACATCTGAAAAAGTATTTCCTAATTCAACTTTATATGTTCCTGTTTTCATATTTTCTTTATTACTTTCAAATGCTCTATATATCTTTTTTGAATACTCATCTAATTGGTTATAAAAATATTTATCAACATTTATATTACTATAATCTATATTAGCATTATTTTGATTAGAATTTTCATCTGTAATTTTATCTAATGGATTTTCTACTATAGTTGGCGTATTTATATCTTTTTGTATTGTATCATTTTCTGAAATTATAGTTTCAAAATTTTCTGGTTCTATAGAAGTATATTTTGATTGTATTTCCTGAAAAATTATAATCCCAAAAATGCCCATAACTGTAATTATTAATATAATTATAAAAGATATTATTATTGTTGCAAATTTGCTTTTCATAAACTTCTCCTTTTCACTTACTTAATATATATTATATCATTTTTTTATTTTTTTAACTAGTATATTTTTTTAAAATCTTACAAATACTATTTAAAAACAAATTTGGAGAAAATTATGAAATTTAAAGATTTATTAAATTCAGTTTTAACTTATACACCAGATAATGAATACGAATTTAACCTTATAGAGGACACTAATATTAATAATAAAAATTATGAAAATATTAGTCCAAATATAGATAAAGATGCTAAAGTCTTTCCTAGTCTTAGTGTTAATTTAGAATATATGAAAATAAAATATAACACCTTGATAAATAGCGATATTATCTTAAGAGAATTCACCTTAAATGCTCGTGGTAAACAATATAATGCTTTTATTGTTTATATAGACGGAATGGTTGATAGTGAATTAATGGATAAATTTGTTTTGGAGCCATTAATGATGAGGAATAAAAACAATTTATTTGAAGGTTCACAAAATAAAGTGATTTCGGAAGCTGTTACTAATAATATAACTGTAAGAAAAGTAAAAAAATTTGATTTATCGAATTATTTAATGGGGTGTTTAATGCCTCAAAATTCTGTAAAAGAAGTTACAAAGTTTGATGATATAGCTAATGGTATTAACTCTCGGTAATTGTGCTCTATTTGTCGATACTTTAACACTTGCTTTTGACATAGATGTAAAAGGATTTAAACAAAGAAGTGTTGATTCTCCTAATAATGAAATTGTAATAAAAGGTCCTCATGAAGCTTTTGTTGAAAATATTAGAACAAATACATCTTTAATACGAAGAATCGTAAATAATGAAGATTTAATTGTAGAAAATCTAGAAGTTGGAAAAATAACAAAAACAAAATGTGCTGTCTGCTATATGAATAATATTACTAGCCCTGATTTAGTAAACGAAGTTAAATATAGGCTTAATAATTTAGAAATAGATTCTTTACTTTCTTCTGGAGAATTAGAACAATTAATTATAGATTCAAATTCTTTAGGCATTCCACAAGTGATATCAACAGAAAGACCTGATAAAGCAACAAAACATTTATTAAATGGTAGGGTTATTGTAATTGTAAATGGAACTCCTTATGCCATAATAATGCCTGCAGTTTTAGTAGATTTTTTAGAGTCTCCTGAAGATACTAATTTAAAAGTTAGTTTTGCAAACTTCTTACGTGGATTAAGACTTTTAGCAGCTTTTATTACATTGTTATTACCTGGAATGTATGTTGCAATAACTAGCTTTCATCAGGAGATTTTACCTACAGAACTTTTATATTCCATATTAGCATCAAGAGAAAATGTTCCTTTTCCTATCATTGTTGAAATACTTACAATGGAAATTTCTTTTGAATTAATACGTGAAGCTGGATTAAGAGTTCCTTCTCCTATAGGTCCTACTATAGGTATTGTTGGTGCTTTAGTTCTTGGCCAAGCTGCAGTTAGTGCTGGAATTGTAAGTCCTATCTTAATTATTATTGTAGCAATTACTGCTATTGCATCTTTTGCTATACCTGACTTCTCTTTTGGCTTTCATCTAAGATATTATAGATTTTTATTTGTATTACTTGGATTTATGGCTGGATTCTTAGGTATCTCATTAGGGCTATTTGTATATATATCAACTATTTGTAGCCTAAAATCTTTTGGTGTATTTTTTGCTACGCCATTTGCACCAAAAGTAAATTCTAAAGGTAATGGATATTTCCTTCCACCTATTTGGAAGAGAGAATATAGAGAAAACTATGTTGCTCCTCAAAAGATAAAAAAACAAGAAGAAATTTCTATGAAATGGAAATATAATCCTAATATTAACAGGAGGTAAAAATGTTAAAATCAAAAATAGGTACTTTTGAAGCTATTATGCTAATATTAACTATTGTTGTAACTCATACTATACTATCTTTACCAAGAAATTTACTCATCACTACCAAATCTGCTACTATAATAAATTTAATTTATGTTAGTATAATAGCAATTATAATTTCATATTTAATATGCAAACTTCTAAGAAATTTTCCTAGTTTAGATATTATTGATATCTCCGAAACTCTAGGTGGTAAAGTATTTAAAAATATAATTGGAATTATATTTATTGTATATTTCATTTCAAGCAGTAGTATTCTTCTTAGAAACTTTTGTGAATGTTTAAAAATCATTTATTATCCTATGACAGATATTACTTTTATTTTATTAATGTTTGTTGTAGCAGTATGTTTAGCAAACAGACTCGATTTTAGTGCAACTCTAAAAACCAACTTGCTAGTTATTCCCTTAGTTCTTTTTAGTATGGTTTTCTTATTTGTTGCTAATACAAAAAACTTCTCTCCTCAGAGAATTTTTCCAATACTAGGTGACGGCATTTTTAATACTTTTGTAACTGGACTTGGTAATATCACTGCTTTTGCTGGAATAGTATATTTATATTTTATCCCTCCTTATTTAAAAGAGCCTCAAAAATTGAAAAAAATTGTACTTGCATCTACAGGAATATCTGCAATATATCTTATACTATGTGTTTCAACCATATTATTTATGTTTTCTTCTTTTATTATTGCAAATGAAATTTCTTCCTTATATAGTGCAACTAGATATATAGAATTTGGTAGTTTTTTTCAAAGACTAGAATCTGTATTCTTACTTATTTGGATTTTAGCCTTTGCATCTTACTTAAGTATTGTACTAAAATTCACAATGAATATATTTAAAAAAGTTACAAATATAAAAACTAAAAAACCTTTAATTGATATATTTGGTTTGTTAATGTTTGGAATAGCTATGCTCCCTGAAAATCTTGCTATATCTGAAAAATTTGAAAATACCATATATCCATCTTTAGTAATTGGTATAGTTTTTGCTTTGGGACTTAGCATATTAATCCTAGCAAATATAAAACATAAGAAAGGATTGTCTAATGAAAAAAATATTACGTAATTTGTTTATTTTTATTATTATAATCATATTTATAGTAGCTTTTTCAAATTCATATTCATCTCTTAGTATGGATAATTTAGCTTATGTACTTGCTTTAGGTATTGATACATCTACTAATAATAAATTAAAAGTTACATTTCAATTTTCTACTACAGCATCAATATCTGAATCTGGCTCTTCTAAAAAAAGTCCTCCTGTTGTTAATACAGTAGAAGCCTCATCTTTGAGTAATGCTGTAAACTTAATGAATAGCCATATGGGAAAACAACTTAATATGTCACATTGTAAAATAATTATATTCTCTGAGGAATTTGCCAAACAAGGTATTTCTTCAGAAATATACACTTTAATAAACGATACTCAAGTTAGGCCTTCTGCTAATATAGTAGTCGCTAAATGTGACTCAAGTTATTATATCGAAAACACCAAACCTGAATTAGAAAGTCTTATATCTAAATATTACGAAATACTCACAAACTCTAGTAAATATACTGGATATATGCCTAATGCAACAATTGGAGACTTTTTTAATGGCCTTCTATGTAAAACCTGTGAACCTTATGCCATTTTAGGAGGAATTAGCAATGAAACTTCTCAAAACCCAAGTACGATAGACTCTCAAAAGGACTATACTCTTAAAGCAAATGAATCATCTATTGAAGGAGACACTAATTCTGAAAATATGGGTGTTGCTATTTTTAAGGAAGATCAATTAGTAGGAGAATTAAATGCTTTAGAAACAATTTGTTTCCTATCATTACGAGACGAACTTGATAATTTCCTAATATCAGTTCCAGATCCTAATAATGCTGAATCATATATTGACATTTTTTTAACACCAGATGGCTCTGTATCATCTAAAATAGACACATCTACTGGTTCTCCTTATATAAAAGTAAAAGCTAAATTTACAGGCAAAATTTATTCTATGAGTGATAATTCTAATTATTTAGATACATCTGTTTTAGAAGATATCTCAAAATCTTGTGATAGCTATTTAGAATCTATGTTCTCTAACTATTTGTATAGAACATCTAAAGAATTCAAATCAGATATTAATAGTTTTGGAAAAAATTCTTTATCTAATTTCTTAACTACTCATAAATTTGATAATTATAATTGGCTAAAAAACTATAAAGATGCTTTTTTTGATGTACAAGTAGATACTTCTGTTAAATCTGGAATGTTATTAACTGAAATATAATTTAAGGAGGATACTTTTTTGATAAATATTATATTTTACACTGTATTTTTATTTATTACTGCCTATATTTTATTAAAATCCATAGGTTACGGGTTATATGAAATTAAAGAAAATAAGAATAAAATTGGTGGAATTTGTGTTATTTCATTTTCTATACTTGTTGTTATTTTTGCAAATATAATGTTATGGATATATTGATTATGGGGACGCGCCCCTTGGTCAAAAGAACAAATCTGATTATACAAAAAAAGATTGATATATTAGTATATCAATCTTTTTAATATTACTTTATACTATTTCAAAATCAACTTGTCTTAATAATTTACTAGCATTTTTAACTTTGATTTTTACTTTATCTCCTATTTTATAGGTTTTATTTGTCCTTTCACCAATTAATCTTTTTCTATCTTCATCATATATAAAATATTCGTCTCCTATATCTTCAAATCTAATTAGCCCTTCTACAGTATTATCTAGTTCTACAAACATTCCAAATGATGTTATAGAAGATACAATTCCCTCATATTCATTTCCTATTCTACTTTCCATATATTCAGCCTTTTTTATATCTTCAGCTTCTCTTTCTACTTTTGTTGCAATCTTTTCTCTCTCAGAAGATTGTTTTGCTCTATCTTCAGCTTTTGGAATATATTTATCTACAAACTTTTGATTTACATCATAATTATTTTCTAAATATTTAGAAATAATCCTGTGTATAAATAAATCTGGATATCTTCTAATAGGTGATGTAAAATGACAATAATATTTACTTGCGATTCCAAAATGTCCCTTGTTCTCCGCTTCGTATCTTGCTACTTTTAATGTTCTTAACACTAAATTAGAAATTACTTTTTCTTCTTCTTTACCTTGTATTTCATCTAATATTTTAGAAAATTCTTTTGGATATATATTGTCCTTATTGGCCTTTATTTTTAATCCAAAGTTAAATAAAAATTTATTTAGTTCTTGTACTTTTTCTAAATCAGGTTCCTCATGTACTCTATATATAAATGGAGCATCTAACCAGAAAAACTTCTCTGCAATTGTTTCATTTGCTGTCAGCATAAATTGTTCTATAATTTCATTTGCAAAGCTTGTTTCATACTTATGAATATCAGTCACCTTTCCATCTATATCAAGTTCTATCTTACTTTCTGGAATATCTAAATTTAGATATCCTTGTTCTAATCTTTTGTTTTTTAAAATCAAAGCAAGCTCTTCCATCAATTTAAAATCTTCAATGTATTTTTCATAACGTTTTAAAACATTTTTATCTGAGCCATCTATTATTTTTTGTACATCAGTATATGTCATCCTTTGGGCAACATTTATTATTCCTTTATATACTTCAGATGATACCACTTTTCCTTTATTATCTATTTCCATGCTGCAAGACAAAGTAAATCTATCTTCTCCTGCATTTAAACTACAAATCCCGTTTGATAGTTCTCTAGGAAGCATTGGAATTACTCTTCCTAACATATATATACTAGTACCTCTAATTAATGCCTCTTGATCTAATAAACTATTCTCTTTTACATAGTAACTAACATCTGCTATATGAACATCTAATTTATAGTTTCCATTATCAAGCTTTGTAACCTTTACTGCATCATCTAAATCTTTAGCATCTTCGCCATCTATTGTAAATATAATTTGGTCTCTCAAATCTATTCTATTTGGAATATCCTTCTTGTCAACTTTATTTCCACATCTTTTTGCCTCTTCTACCACTTGTTCAGGAAATCTTGCAGGTAGATTATATTCTTTTATAAGTGATAACATATCCACTCCTGCCTCATTTACATTTCCTAATACTTCAATTATCTTCCCTTCTGCTTTCTTTCCTTTTTCAGGATATTTTGTAATCTTTACTAACACTTTATGATTATTTCTAGCTTTTCCAAAATTACTTTTAGAAATAAATATATCTGTCCCAAAATTTTTATCATCTGGTACTACAAACCCAAAGTTTTTATTATTTTGAAAAATCCCCACAATAGTATCTTTTTCATGTTTTAATATTTTTATAATCCTTCCCTCTGCACTTTTAATCCTATTTTGTTCCTCTATAATTTCTATTAAAACTCTATCTCCATTTAAAGCTTGCATCGAATTTTCCTTAGATATATACACTTCCTCATCTTGCTCTTCTATCTTTACAAAACCAAACCCCTTTTGATTTTTTCTATAAATACCTTCATAATATGTTTTATCAACTATTCTATATCTATTTTTTCTATTCTTCTCAATTTTAAAACTTAACTCCAAATTACCAAGAAGTTCTAAAAAATCACTATATTCCTTTTTAGGAACCCTCATAACCATTGCAATTTCTTTTGCTCTCATTGGCACATACTCTTTAGACCTCATAAAATCTAAAATTTTCAGTTCTCTTTCTTCCATTAACACTTCTCCTTTTCTGGGACAATGGGACGTAGATAATGTCCCACTTATCTTTTAAAAAAGAGCGAGTTTTTATATTAAAAACCGCCCTTCTTATTATATACTATGCCATATATATTATACCTAATGCTATTGTTAATATTGCAAATACAATAGATAAAATTATTGTCCATCTTTTTTGTTTTCCTTCTTTAGTTCTGCCTTTATTTTTTTCATAAAAATTACTTGTTGATGAACCTGTTATTGTAGAAGATAATCCTGCATCTTCTTTTGATTGTATTAATGTTAATATAATTAATGCTAATGCAATTATAAAGTATATTATCACTAATATTCCTTTAGCTATTTCCATTCTATTTATTCCTCCTAACGGTTTCTCTCATAATTACTTAGGTATTGTAACATACATTTTGGTAAAATGCAACATTTTTTATAATTATTTTAGTATACACCATGTGCCAATTGATTCTGGTAAATCTTTAAAGGTCATTTCTTCCTTTGTTATTGGATGTTTAATAGTAAGTTCATAAGCCCATAAAGCTATTTGTTTACCTTTTCCTCGTGTTCCGTATTTTTGATCGCCAAAAATACTATGACCAAAATGTGATAACTGTACTCTTATTTGATGATGTCTTCCTGTATGTAAATTCACTCTTACTAAACTTAAATCTTTTATTTCATTATATTTTAAGACTTCATAATCTAATTTAGCTAATTTTGCATTTTTCTTGTCTTTATTTACAACTTTACTCATATTTTTTCTTTCATCTTTATATAAGTAATCTTCTAGAACTCCTTTTCCCTGTTGAAATTTCCCATCAACAACTGCTAAATACTTTTTCTTAAAAGTCTTTTCTCTTACTTGGTCACTTAACCTCCCTGCTGCCTTTGAGGTCTTTGCGAAAACCATAACTCCACCAACAGGTCTATCTAATCTATGCACTAATCCTAAATAAACATTTCCAGGTTTATTATATTTATCTTTTATATAGTCTTTTATAATATTTAACATATCTATATCACCAGTCTTATCCGCTTGTGATGGAACATTAGGCCTCTTTTCTACCACAATAATATGATTGTCTTCATAAATCACTTTTAACTCTTGCATTAATCTCTCCTTTTGAGACACAAGGGACAGGGGAAAAATGTCTCATTATTTTGTCGTTTTTAGTCTTTTATCTTTTTCGACATAATTCTTCATAAAAATGAGACATTTTTCCCCTGTCCCTTGTGTCTCATTTCTCCCATCTTCCATAAATGCCACATGGTAATACTAGTTTTGATTCTTCCATTGGTATTCCTATTTCTCCTGATTCTAGTTTTCCTTTGTATTTTTTTGCTATTGTTACGTTTAATATGTTTTCTAATACTTTGCTTGATATTCCTGTTGTATATGAGTTTATTAGGAAAAATAATGGATTATATGATAATACTTTTGTGCATAACTCTACTAGGTCATATATGTTGTTTTCGAATTGCCATACTTCTCCTTTTGCTCCTCTTCCATATGATGGTGGGTCCATTATTATAGCATCATATTTATTTCCTCTTCTTATTTCTCTATTTACAAATTTAACAACATCATCAATTATAAATCTTACTGGTTTGTCTTGT
>JAAVXM010000073.1 GCA_022790575.1 Clostridia bacterium
AACAAATGGAGCAACAGAAACAGTAGCATTAACAGTAGAAATGTTAAGCAACTACACAGCAACAACATTAGAAGAACAAACATTAACAGTAACATATGAAGGAAAAACAACAACAATAAATGTAACATTAACAAACCCAGTAGAAAGCATAGAATTAGATGAAAATGCATCAGTAACTGGAAAATATGGAACAGCACAAGAAGACTTAACAGTAGCAGGAAATGTAATAGCAACAAAGGCAGATGGAACAACAGAAACAGTAGCATTAACAGCAGAAATGTTAAGCAACTACACAGCAACAACATTAGAAGAACAAACATTAACAGTAACATATGCTGGAAAAACAACAACAATAAATGTAACATTAACAAATGGAATCAAGAGTATTGTATTAAACTCTATAGCTGGTGAGACAGTAGTAGAAGCTGGAGATGTTAAAATGGTAACATTACCATACAATACACAAGTAATGCCAATGAATGTAAATGTAACAGTAACAATGGATGATGGATCAAAACCAGAAGTAACAATAACAAAGGTTTCAAATTATGACCCAACAAAAGCTGAAGTAGCACAAGAAGTAACAATTGAAGGAACATCAGTAGGAGAAACATTTGAAATAGTAGTTCGTGTAACAGTAGCAAAATATGAAATTGACACAAGTATACTAGACAAATTAGTAGAAGAAAAGAGTGCAAGACAAGAACACTATACAGAAGAAAGCTGGGCAGAATTCATGGAAGTTGTAGCAGTTGCAAGAGAATCACAAACTGAAGATGAACTTGAAATGTGGATAGGATATATTGAAGACTATGAATTTAGATTAAAACCTATTGAATTAACAGTTAACAAAGAAGCAGGTTATGATTTAGAGATGACATTAAAAGTTGGTGAAAGAGTATTTGATTATGACGAAGCAGTAATTCCATCAAGAGACTTTGAAGTTAATATAACACACTATGGAGAAGTTAATATGCGTGAACCAGGAAGATATACAGTAGTATATAGAGAAGGGGACAGAGATATTTTAACAATAGTAGTAAATGTTATCGAATCAGATGCAACAATTACAGCATATGACAAAAAGACAGGAGATAATACTACATTAGAAGACTATACAACAAGTGGAAACATAAAAACATTTAATAGAAATGTAAGCATAAGATATGCAAGAGGAACAATAGTAAGTTTTGTTAAAAATGGAACAGAATTACTAACATCAGGAGTAGACATAAGTACTTTAACAGAAGACTTAACAGATGGTAGTTATACAATTGTTCTAAAACAAGACAATGGTTCTGAAAATATTACAGTAAAATTCAATATTGATACAGCAGCACCAAAATTAAGTGAAATTATAAGTGGAAACACATATGCACCAGGATTAGCTATTAAATTAGCAAATCCATCAGACATTAATAAAATTCTATCAGCAAAATTAACATTAGTAAAAACTAACGTAGCTAACCCAATTACAGAAGTAGACTTAAAGGCTGAATTTGAAAAAGACAATGGAGCAGGTGTATACACACTTAACCAAGTTGGAAGATATAAAATAACAATAATAGATATCAATGGTGGAGAAACTGAACCACAAACAATCAATATTACAATAAAATAGAACTTAGCATATTAAAGCTTAAAGAAAATATCCTTTAGTAAAACTAGAGGATATTTTTTTTGATTAACAATTGAGAATTACCAAAAATTACCACATTATAAAGCTAGAAAACAGCCATTATTATGTATAATTGGTAACATTATGGTAATAAAATTTTGACATAAAAAATTTACTGATATAAAATAAGTATTTTTAGAAAAAAATGTTGATTTTGAAAAAAAAAAATGTTATAATTATAAACGCAAGAAAGGGTGTATTGATATGAAAAAAGAAAATGGAAAAATAGCAACAATTATTATTTTTGTTATAATAATAATTATGGCTATTGTAATTGGAATCATAATAAAAAATAAGAAAGGAAATATTGATTATAGTAATTATACACAGACAAATACTGGTAATGAACCAGTAGTTAGTTATTTTGATAAACAAGAGGGAGTAGGACAAGAAATAGAGAATAATCAAATAATAACAAAAAAAGTCGAAATTTCATATAATAAAGGCTCTGCAAAAATCAGCAAAGATGGAGAAAAATACACAGATTATAATGGAGAAACATTGGCAGATGGTAAATATACAATGGTAGTTATTGGAGATGATGAAACAATAACTAAAAAAGAATTTGAAGTAGATACGATGCCACCAGCAATAATTGGAGTAGAGCAAGCCAAATATAATACAGAAAGAGAAATTAAATTTGAAAATCCAGAAGATGTTAAAATTGCAACATTAGTTAAAGATGAACAGGAAATAGACTTAAAAGCACATATAACTAAAAAAGAGGATAGTTATAAAGTAACAGAAGATGGAATATATAAAATATATGTAGAAGACCATAATGGAAATTCAACAACATTTAAGTTTACTATAAAAAAATAATAAATAATATAAAAGAGAGGAGAAAGAAATGGAAGGGAACAACAGAAACAAAACCATAATAGCAATTGCAGTAATAGTAATTGTTGTTATTATAGGAATTACAATCACATTTTTTAATAGAAATGAAGAAGAAAATGATAGGGCAAACAGACCTGCAACAGAAGAAGAAATATTACAATTACCAGATGAACCAGGAAAAGAACCAGTAAACACAGAAGAGACACCAATAGATGGAACTGGTGATGAACCATCAAATCTAGTTGAAACACCTACAGTACAAACAGAATAATTAATATAACAATAAAAATAATATTATTACAAAAATCAAAGATGAATTTTAATTAAATTATATAAATATTTAAGTTAGATAAATAAGGAGGAAAAAATCTATGAAAAAGATTTTGGCAATAGAATTAATTATAATCTTAATAGTAGGAATATTAGGGGTACCTGCAAAAGCACTTGAAACAAGTGACTTAAAACCAGCAAGTGTAAGCACAACAACAAGAACAGTAACAGTAGGAGAAGAGGTAGTAATAACAGTATCACTAGGGCAAGCTGTAAAAACAGCACAATTCACATTAAATTATGATAGTAGTAAATTACAATATAGTTCAAAAACAGGTCCAGGAAAATTCAATAAAGGGAATTATGGATACTATAGTGATGAAGACAGAGATGATTTATCAAGTGTAACATTTAAATTTAAAGCACTAAAAGAAGGAACAGCACAAGTAAGTGCAAGTAGTGTACTTATATCAAAAGAAAATTTGAAGAGAGTGCCAATATCAGCAAGTGGAACATCAGTAACAATAAATGCAAAAGCAACACCAACACCACCAGAAGAAACAACACCACCAAATCCAAGTAATCCAGGTAACCAAGGAGGGACACAAACACCTTCAAATCCAAATACAGGGTCAAATACAGGGAATAATAGTTCAACAGGAAGTAAGCCAAACAACAATACAGGAAGTAACAAACCAACATCTTCAAATACAAATACAAATTCAAAACCAGCAACAAATGATAATGACAAAAATAAAGAAGATGAAAGCAATAAAACAACAGAAAAAAATGAAGAACAAGATAAAAAAGAAGATGAATCAACAGATAATGAAACTAAGGAAGAAGAAACTGCACCAGATGAATTAATAAAAATGGACAACACAGAATGTAAAACACTAGAAGATGAAGAAGATAACATTATGATAAAAGCATTACCAATAGCTATTCCAGATGAAATAGTATTAGAAGCAAATATTATATCAGAAGACAATTCATCATATGAAAAAATACAAAATATAATGAATGACATAGATGGTAAAAAAACATATTTTGACATAAAGTTATTAAAAGACAATGTTGAAATACAACCAAATGGATATGTTACAGTATTTATACCAATACCAGAAGGATATAACAGAGAACGCCTTGAATTATACTATATAGATGAAGAAAATGGAAAATACGAATTAAAACAAGGAGAAATCCAAGGAGATTATTACACATTTACAACAAATCATTTTTCAGTATATTCTTTAGTTGAAAAAGCTGAAGTTGAAAATCAAGAAGAAAAAGATTCAATAATAAATTCAAAAACTATAGGTATAGGGATAGGAATAGCGATAGCGATAATTGTTTTAATCGTTCTAGCAGTTATATTTATAAAGAAGATGAGAGATTAATAAAAATATATAATAGGAGCGAAAAGGATGGAAAAAATATTAAAAAAAGTTATATCATTAATTTTAATAATAGTAATCGTATCTTCATTTGGAAGTACATCTATACTACAAACAATAAATGCCTTAAGTTATGCTAAAATATATGACTATAATGCTAGTAGTATATTTGAAAACGCATATAAAAGTGAAGGATTAACTATATTGCCATTTATTTTAAAAAATTATGAAGACAGTGTAAAAAAATCATACATATTAGAACAATTTGAAGCTGCTGGAAAAGAAATAACTAATGAAGCAAGTCTTAAAGATATAATGGGTACAGGAGATGAAATTGTTACAGATAAAGTTACATATACAGTTCTAATTTATGGAGATGTAGATGGAAATGGAATTGTTGACACATTTGATGCTCAAGATGCATTTAACCATTATTTATATAATGCAAGTGAAGGATATGGGTTAACAGGCGTTTATAAAATAGCAGCAAATGTTTTAAATACTGATGATGTAGTTGATACATTTGATGCTCAGCAAATATTTAACTTTGGCCTTGGGCTAGATAACCAACTTCTTGCAAAAACTCCAGAATTTGATGAAATAGTACAAGAAGATGGGATTATTGCAGAATTAGAAACAAAAACAAGATATTATTGTAATGAAGAATATAAAATAACTGTTAAAGCAGCACAAGGAGAAGCTATTAAAAAGGAAACAGTAAACTATGAAATATTAAAAGCTGGTCAAACAACAACAGATGCTGATATTATAAAAGAAACTGAATTAGATAATGGAGCTATAGAATTAATCTTTACTGCATCAAAAGCAGGTATTTACAATATAAAAATAAAAGTAGGAGATAAAGCTGCAAATACTATAGAAATAACTGTAGTAGAAAAAGTAGATATTAAAAAACCTGAATTAGAAGCAATAAAGGAAAAACTAGAAACATCATTAATTAAAGAAGACTATACAGTTGATAGTTGGAACAAATTACAAGAAGCAATAAAAACAGCAGAAGAAGCAATATCACAAGAAGAATATGATGCTGTAGTAAGTTTATTAGATGAATCTACATTAGTACCAGAAGAATGGGATAGAACAGAATTAAATAATGTATTAGAAGCATTAAAAGATTTAAATCAATATGATTATACACAAGAAACATGGAATGAATTACAAGAAGCAGTAAAAGCAGCAACAGATGCAAAAGTAAAAAGTGAATATAATAAAGTTAAAGATCAATTAACTATAGATGGATTACAAAAACTAGATTTTGAAAAACCAGAATTAAAAAATATAATGGAAGAAGCAAAAGACTTAGTTGAAAGTGATTATGAAGCAGCAAGTTGGAATGAATTACAAGAAGCAATAAAAACAGCAACAGATGCAACAATAGAGAGTGAATATAATAAAGTAAAAGATATTTTAGCATTAGATACATTAATAAAAGTAAAATTTGATAAAAATGAATTATATGCAGTTGAGAAGGCGATAGAAAATCTAGAACCAAGTAATTATACAGATGCAAGTTGGGCTGAATTACAAGAGGCTATAAAGATAGCATCAGAGGCAACATTAAAGAGCCAATATGATAAAGTAAAAGATAAATTATCAATAGATACTTTAGTAAAAATCATAGCAGAAATTAATGCTGAGATAGAAGAACCACAAACTAAATATTATAGATATGGTGAATATGGAATAAAAGTAACATTTGGAGCTGCTGATGATGTAACAATAAAAGATGGAATGTTAGACTGGAAAATATATAGAAGAGTTGAAACAAGCCAAACAACTATAACAGTTAATGGAGAAGAAGTAGCAGTAGAAGAAATAACAAATAAAGATATTGCACAAGTAAAAGAAACAAAAAATGAACAAGGAATAGTAGAAAAAATCAGTTTTACAGCGACAGAATGTGGTAAATACATAGTAAAACCAATTGTAAAAGCAAATACAAACCAAAAAGAAGTTGAAGGTGAACCTTTTACAATAGATATTATTGAAAATGATGAAGTTAATAATGTAAAATTATATATTGGTGAAGGAAATGAACCTATAATATTAAAACCAGATGAAGCAACTGAACCAAAAACAATAACTTTATATTCAAACTATTATGAAAATATACCAATAGAATTCTATCATGACTATAAAATAGAAGGAATAGAAGCATCAAGATTAGATATAGCAGCAAATAAAGTAGAATTAGTTATAGATGAAAGTAAAGTAGAAAAAGGATTAAGAAATAGTGAAGGTGTAAATGTAGATGGAACAACACCTGTAGAGCAAATATATCTAAAAGGAAAAGAAAAAACACAAGGAACAATTCCTTTAACAATAAAAGTAAATGATACAGAAATTGGAAAAATATTAATAGAAGTAGTAAATCCAATCTTAAATGCAAATCCATTAGATGGTGAAGATATGTCAATATATCTAGGAACAGAATTATCACCAGATAATGACAAAAATGGAGTAATAGAAGATGGTAGTTACATATATACATTAATAGAAATCAGTAAATTATATGAAAACAAAATATCTGGAGAGAAAGTTGAAAAATTAACATTAGAAGATGTAAACAAAGCAAATACTGGAGATGCAAAATTAAATATTCAAATTAAAGATGTTGAAACTGGAGAAGAATTAAAAGATGCAATATGGCTAAAAGGATTCGATGCACAAAAAAATCCAGCACAAGGAACAGGAAGTGATGCATCAGTAAACATTGAATATCTAGGAATTGCTTTAGATACAGAATTCTTAAGTGAAAGAGCTCAAGAGATACTTGCAGGAATAATAGAACATGGAGCAACAATAACAATTTCATATGAAGGAACAGAAGAAGCTGTAACAATAGAAAATGTAAAAGTTATAAAACCTATAACAGAAGTTAGAGCAGAAATGGAAGTTGCACAAAACAAATATTATAGATATGTAGAATATGGAATAAGAGTAAAATTTGGAGTTAATGAAAATAGAACAATAACACAAGATATGCTAGATTGGAAAGTATATAAAAAGGTAGCTGGAAGTCAAACTACTATAATTGTTGATGGAGAAGAAACAGCAGTAGAAGAAGTGACAGATAAGAACATTGCAAAAATAGAGCAAGTAGTTAATGAACAAGGAATTGTAGAAAAAATTAACTTTGTAGCAACAGAATGTGGAAAATACGCAATAGAGCCAACTGTAAGACAAAATATGAACCAAAAAGAAATCAAGGGAGAAGCATTTGGTGTAGATATTATTGAAAATCAAACAGTTAATAAAATAAAATTAAATATGGGAAAAGGAAAAGAACCAATAATATTAGACCCAAGCGAATCAACTACACCTAAAACAGTAACTCTATATAAAGATTCTTATGACACTATACCAATGGAATTCTATCATAAATATAGTTTAGAAGGACTAGATGATGTAAAATTAGATGTAGGAGCTAATAGAATAGAAGTAGTCATAGATGAAGCTGATGCAACAATAATAGAAAAAGAATTAAGAACAGCAGATGGATTAAAAGCTGAAGGTGAAACATATGCAGAGCAAATATATCTAAAAGGAAAAGAAGATACTCAAAAGCCAATAACTTTAACAATCAAAGTTGATAATGAGGAAATTGGAAAAATATTATTAGAAGTAGTAGAACCAAGCCTAAAAGCAACACCATTAGATGGTGAAGACGTATCAATATACTTAGGAACAGAATTATCACCAGATAATAAAAAAGATGGAGTAAAAGCTGATAATGGATATATTTATACATTATTAGAAACAGGTAAGTTATATGAAAATAGAGTATTTGGAGACAAAATAGGAAAATTAACATTAGAAGATGTAAATAATGCAAATACTGAAGGAGCAAAATTAAATATTCAAATAAAAGATGCAGAAACTGGAGCAGACTTAACAACAGCAATATGGCCAAAAGGATTTAATGCACAAAAAGAACCTGCGCAAGGAACAGGAAGTGATGCATCAGTAGAAATAGAATATTTAGGAATTGCATTAGACACAGAATTCTTAGGTGAAAGAGAGAATGAAATACTTGCAGGAATAATAGAACATGGAGCAACAATAACAATTTCATATGAAGGAACAACAGAGGCAGTAACAATAGAAAATATAAAAGTTATAAATCCAATAACAGAAGTTAATGCAGAAATGGAAATCGCACAAAATAAATATTATCGTTATGAAGAATATGGAATTAGAGTTAGATTTGGAGCAAATCAAAGCAGACCAATAACACAAGATATGTTAGATTGGAAATTATACAGAAAAGCAACAGGAAGTCAAACTACTATAGTTGTTAATGGAGAAACAATAGCTGTAGAAGAAATAACAGACAAAACAATTGCAAAAATTGAGCAAATAGTAAATGAGCAAGGAATAGTAGAAAAGACTAACTTTACAGCAACAGAAAGTGGAGAATACATAATAAAAGTAGCATTAAATCAAACTGAAGACCAAATAGCAGTTGAAGGAAATGCATTTAAAATAGAAGTAACAGAGAGCCAAGTAGTAAATAAAGTAAAACTAAACATGGGAGTAGGAAAAGAACCAATAACATTAGAGCCAGGAGATACAACTACACCAAAAACAATAACTTTATATAAAGATTCATATGATAGTATACCAATAGAATTTTATCATGATTATAAGCTTGAAGGATTAAATGATGCAAAGGTAAATACTGGAGCAAATAAAGTTGAAATAGTTTTAGATGAAGCATCTGCAGCTAAAATTGACAAAGAACTAAGAACTGCTGAAGGAATAGAGGCAGAAGGTGAAACAGCTGTAGAACAAATATATCTAAAAGGAAAAGAAAAGACAGAAGGAGCAATAGAATTAACAATTATGGTAGAAGATGTAGAAATTGGTAAAATACTAGTAGAAGTAGTAGACCCAAGTTTAAAAGCAACACCAGTAGATGCAGATGATATAGCAATATATCTAGGAACAGAATTATCACCAGACAATAAAAAAGATGGAGTAAAAGCTGACGGAGATTATATATATACATTAGTAGAAATTGGTAAATTATATGAAAACAGAGTACTTGAAAATAAAATAGGAAAATTAACATTACAAGATGTAAATAATGCAAATACTGAAGGTTCAAAATTAAATATTCAAATAAAAGATGCAGAAACTGGAGCAGATTTAACAGGAGCGATATGGCCAAAAGGTTATGATGCACAAAAAGAACCTGCACAAGGAACAGGAAGTGATGCATCAGTAGAAATAGAATATTTAGGAATTGCATTAGACACAGATTTCTTAAGTGAAAAAGAAGAAGAAATACTTGCAGGAATAATAGAACATGGAGCAACAATAGTAATTTCATATGAAGGAACAGCAGAAGCAGTAACAATAGAAAATGTAAAAGTTGTAAAACCAATAACAGAAGTTAAAGCAGAAGTTGAAAAACCACAAAGCAAATATTATCGTTATGAAGAATATGGAATTAATGTTAGATTTGGACTAAATGAAGCTAGACCAATAACAGAAAACATGTTAGATTGGAAAGTATATAGAAAAGCAGCAGGAAGTAAAACTACTATAATGGTTGATGGAGAGCAAATAGAAGTCGAAGAAATAACAGACAAAACAATCGCAAAAATAGAGCAAGTTATTAGTCAAGAAGGAATAGTAGAAAAAACAAGTTTCACAGCAACAGAAACTGGAGAATATGTAATAAAAGTAACATTAAACCAAACTGCAGATCAAATAGGAATTGAAGGAAATGCATTTAAATTAGATGTTATAGAAAGCCAAGTAGCTAATAAAATCAAATTAAATATGGGTGAAGGAAAAGAGCCAGTAATATTAGAAACAGGAAAAACAACTACACCAAAAACAATAACACTATATAATGGTTCTTATGAAAACATACCAGTAGAATTCTATCATAACTATGAAATGGAAGGACTAGATGATGTAGTATTAGAAGTTGGAGCAAATAGAGTAGAACTAGTTATTGCAGAAGCTAATGGAACTGAGATAGAGAAATCATTAACAGATAGTTCAGGAACACCAGTAAATGGTACAACACCTGTAAAACAAATACATTTAGGAGGAAAAACAACTACAACAGAAGCAATTGAAGTAACAATAAAAGTAGATGATATTGAAGTTGGAAAATTCTTAGTAGAAGTGGTAGAGCCAAGTTTAAAGGCGATACCAGTAGATAGTGAAAATGTTAAAATGATTTTAGGAAGTATATTATCACCAGAAGACAAAACAGAAGGAATAGTAGATGATGATAGTGGATATATATATACATTAGTAGAAATTGGTAAATTATATGAAAATAAAATATTTGGAGACAAAATAGGAAAATTAACATTACAAGATGTTAACACTGCAAATGAACAAGGTTCAAAATTAAATGTTCAAATCCAAGACGCACAAACTGGTGCTGCTATTACAGGTGCAACTGTTGTACTAAAAGGATTTGACACAGAAAAAAATCCTGCACAAGGGTCAGGAAGTGATGCATCAGTAGAAATAGAATATTTAGGAATTTCTATAGAAGCAGACTTTGTAACTGATGAAGAAGCAGAAATAATACAAGGAATTCAAGAACATGGAGCAAAAATAGTAATTTCATATGAGGGAACAATAGATGTAGTAACAATAGAAAATGTTACAGTAAAATAAAAAAATATAAAAAGAAGATTAACTCCAAAAAAGTTAATCTTCTTTTTAATTCAAAAATTGGGAAAATCACTAATAAAAATTTAGGTTCTTTACAAAACAAATTTAAAATGATATAATACACGAAAAGAAAGATACGAGGTGAAACGATGATAATAGCTTATGCAAAATCAGATGTAGGAAAAGTCAGAGAAATGAACCAAGATGCATATTATATATCTGATTCATCAAGTGAAGTAAAACTATATTTATTAGCAGATGGCATGGGTGGATATAAAGGTGGAGAGATAGCGAGTACATTAGCAATAAAATGTGCTAGAAATTATATAGAAAATAACTTTAAAGATATTTCAAAAGACAGAGAGAGTCTAATACAACTTGTTGCAAGTAGTATGGAATATGCTAATATGGTAGTATATGAAAAGGCAAAAGAAGACAAAGAACTTGAAGGAATGGGTACTACTTTAGAAGTTTGTTTAATATATAATAATAAGGCATATATCGGTCATGTTGGAGACAGTAGAATATATAGAATACGTAAGGACTTTATACGCAGATTAACACAAGACCATAGTTATGTCCAAAAATTAGTAAAAGATGGAACGATAACAAAAGAAGAAGCAGAAATACATCCTAAAAAGAACATGTTAATGAAAGCACTTGGATGTAATGCATTTGTTGAGCCAGATGTATCAGTAAAAGGTTTTCTGAGAGATGACATATTCCTTATGGCATCAGATGGTTTAACTAACATGGTAAAACAGGAAGATATATATAATATAGCAAAAGGAAATATAGAAAAAGCACCTATCAAGCTTGTAGACTTAGCAAACGAAAATGGTGGGTTAGATAATATAACAGTTGTAGTAATTAAAAACATATAACCTATAAGGAGAGAGGAAAATGGATTTAAAAGGTAGATTATTAGGGAATAGATATGAAATAATCGAGAAAATTGGCAGTGGAGGAATGGCAACAGTATACAAAGCCAAATGTCATGTTTTGAATAGATATGTAGCAATAAAAATACTAAGAGATGAATTTACAACTGATGAAGAATTTATAAAAAGATTTGATGTAGAAGCGCAATCAGCGGCAAGTATAGCACATCCAAATATTGTTTCAGTATATGATGTAGGGGTAGATGGAAACCTATATTATATTGTTATGGAACTTATAAAAGGAAAGACTCTTAAAGAAATAATAATAGAAGAAAAAGGACCATTACCATGGAAATGGTCAATAAATATTGCAATTCAGATAGCATCTGCATTAGAAATAGCGCATAAAAACCATATAATACACAGAGATATAAAACCTCATAATATAATAATAACAGAAGATGGAATAGCGAAGGTAACAGACTTTGGAATAGCAAAAGCAGTTTCAAATTCAACAATAACAGCATTTGGAACAACAATAGGGTCAGTACACTACTTTTCGCCAGAACATGCACGAGGAGGATTTACAGATGAAAAGTCAGACTTATATTCTTTAGGTGTAGTAATATATGAAATGTTAACAGGAAAAGTACCATTTGATGCTGATACTCCAGTATCTGTAGCGTTAAAACACATGCAAGAAGAACCAAAACCAGCAATAGAGCTGAATTCAAATATACCATTAGCAGTTAATGATATAATAATGAAAGCATTAAAAAAAGATACAAGCTTGCGTTATGAGAATGCAACAAGTATGTTATTAGATTTAAAACGTTCATTAAAAGAACCATCAGGAAACTTTGTAGATAACAGTGAATATATTGAAGATTTTCCAACACAAAGAATATCAACATTAGGAATAGAAGAGGAAACAAGGGGAACTAAAGAAAAGGATAAAAAGAAGAAAAAAGCAAATAAATTTGTATTATTTATAAAAAAACACAAAGTACTTTCTTCAATAATTGGGTTAATATTATTATTTGCAATTAGTCTAGGGCTAACAATAGGAATTTCTAATGCCACAAGACCAAAAGAGGTTGCAATACCAGATTTAGTAGGAAAAACAGCTGAAGAAGCAAAACAGATATTAGAAGAAAATAACATAAAATATGTAGAGGAAGAACCACAATATAGTACAGAAGTTGAAGAAGGGAAAATCATCTCACAAAATCCACCATTTGTAGAAGGAAGAAAGATAAAAGAAGAAACAGAAATAAAAGTAGTTGTAAGTTTAGGAACAGAAACAACTACAGTTCCAAAGCTAAGTGGACTAACAAAAGAAGAAGCTGAAGAAGCTGCGAAAGAAGCAAAGATTGAACTAGATATTATAGAAGAAAAAAGTAAAAAAGTTGAAGCTGGAATTATTATAAAACAAGACATAGAAGAAGGAGAAACTGTGAATGCAGGAGATACAGTAAAAGTATATCTAAGTATTGGAACAGGTATAAAGCAAGTAGTAGTAACATCAGTATTATATAAGGATGAAGAAACAGCTAAAGCTACTCTATCAAATTTAGGTTTAAAAGTATCTGTAGAATATGATGAAAACAAAGATAGAGGAAATGGAGTAGTATTAAAACAAAGTATTTCATCTGGAACAACAGTTGATGAAGGCTCAGAGATTATTATAACAGTCAATAAACTAGTAGAAACAAAATCTGGGAAATTATATATTAATGTAAAATCTTTGACAAATTATAAAGACAAAATAAAAGAAAAAGATGAAGATGGAAATGAAGTTGAAAAAGATAATACACCAGAAGATGTAACACTAAAAGTTGTAGTTGATGGAAAGACAACAGTTGCAAATAGGAGTGTTAAAGAAAATTCAACAAGAGAAGAAGTAAATGTTAATGGAAAAGGTACTATAACAATAGAAGTATGGATTGAAGGAGAGTTAAAGAAGACAGTAAATATGAACCTAAAAGAAACAACTGAGATTACAATACCATAAACAAGTAGGAGAGTGTAATTGACTATAAATAGACCTTCATAGTAAATTGTAAAAACCCTATACAGGTTTGAAATAAACCAATGTATAGGGTTCTTTTGAAATTTTTGAAAATTAATTTACCATTTTTTCTAAATTGCTAATTCGATAAGAATGATTAGAAACTATGTCCATAAGATTATTGAATTCATTAGAATAGATTGATTTATGATTTGACCAATCTTTATATGCATCAAACAATATACTTACCTTATTATTAACATCATATTCAAATTTAATAAAAGTTTCATTTATTGTATTCATCATATTAAAAAGTTTAGCATGTTCTTCTATATTTTTGGTATCCATAATAGTAATTTTTGTTTCAATTGACTCAAATCTTTTTTCAATTTGCTCAAATTTTTTATCGATTTGTTCAAACCTCTTATCAATTTGCTCAAATCTTTTATCAATTTGTTCAAATTTATCACAAACAAAATTTTTCAAGTCTCTTATTTCTTTTAAAATAAGTTCACTTTTATCCATAATATCACCTCCTTTGAAAAATATCATATAAAAATAAGAATAAAAAATTTGAATTAAAATTAATGAAATAAATACGCATATAGTATATAATATATGAAGCTAAATGTCAATATAATCAGGATAAAGACATGAAAAATCTATTCCAATGTCTAAATGCATTGATTTGACTTATTTAGAGATGGTTGAGATATCAAAATTACGTAGTATTTTGAATATCTCAAATGTCTCTTTTTCTACATTTCTTGAAATACTTTTTCTTATTCTCTTTAAACTCCTAT
>JAAVXM010000008.1 GCA_022790575.1 Clostridia bacterium
AGGGTAGAAAAAATGGTGGTGTTCGAAGAACAAATTTTAAAAATTACTATAGTACCCTGACCCAAAAAACTAACCCTAAAAAATTGAATTTTTAGGGCTTATGTTTAAAAAATTTTGGGACATTTTCAGAAATCATTGACATATTTTTATAATATCTATTTTTTATTTGATATCATAGCATTTTTATCTGCTTTAATCTTGGTATAAGCAGTCTCTTTTATTATGGTTCACGTGCTTGCTGTGCTGTAATACTAATATCTAAAACAAATTTAAACCCATTACAATTATATGTTGTCTTTAATGTTTCATATCCTTCTGTATTTGTTGTTTTAGTTATTGATTTTTGATTATAAATTTCTGAATCTATTGAAATTGAATCTATAAATTCTGGTGTAATTTCTTCAGGCTTTAAACTTTGATTATAGTATAGTACTATTCTTTGAGAATCGCTATCTTCTTCATTTATCGTCCAAACATTAGTATTTGTCAAATTCAATTTTATTGTTTCTGGCGACAAATTTATTGTTTTTTCTCCATTTTCATCAATATAATATTTATATATTACTACTTGTAAATGTTGTTCTACAGTTCCTGTATTTTTTACTGCTATTCTCTCTGAATATGTTTTTCCTATTTTAAATTCTCCACTAAATGTTTTGGTTAATAATGTTCCTTCTAATTCTTGTGTTTCATCTCCACTATTACTATTGTCTACTATTAATTCTCCATTTTCAATTATACCTAAATTTATTTTTGCTAATTCTATATTCTCACTTTTTTTGATGTCATTATTTTTCTTTTTATACTCTGATATTTTATAACTAAAAATATATATCATTATACAAATTAGTATTAAAATCAAGCCAATTATTACAACTTTTTTTCTTTTATCACTCACATTTAATATCCTCCATATAATATAGCTTTATGTAAAAAACAAATTAGTACTTTTAACTGTTTGTTTGTTCAGTCTCTGGTGGGTCCCTAAAACCTTCTATAACTCCATCACTATTTATTATAGGACTAACTCCCCACGAAGACCACATTGCATCTGCTGCATTGTGTCTTTGAACACAGTCCACTTGAACATCTATAGAAAAATCATGGTCATTACAATTATAAGTTGTTTTTATTGTTTCATATCCTTCTGTACTTGTTGTTCTAGTAGTTTCTTTTAAATTATATACTTCTGAACCTACTGAAATAGTATCCATAAATTCTAATGTAGTATTTCCAGACTCTAATGGATATTTATAATATAATGTTTCTCTTTCTGGTATAGGAAGTTCAGTATCTAACAACCATGAATCATTATTTATCAAATTGAGTTTTATTGTTTCTGGTGATATATCAATTGTTTTATTTCCTTCTTTATCAAAATAGCACTTGTATATGATTACTCTAATATACATATCTACAGTTCCTGTATTTTTTACTGCTAGTCTCTCTGAATATGTTTTTCCTATTTTAAATTCTTCATTAAATGTTTTGGTTAATAATGTTCCTTCTAATTCTTGTGTTTCATCTCCATTATTACTATTATCTACTACTAATTCTCCATTTTCAGTCAAACTTACTCCTAATACTGCCTGAATTTCTAGGTCTTTGCTATTCTGTATGTTATTATTCTTTTTATTATTTTCAACTACTTTGTATCCTATGATAAATACAATTATCATAATTAATATTACAAGTAGACCTATAATTATTATTTTCCTTTTTTTATTATTCAATCTTATTATCCTCCATACAAATTATATTTTAATATATAAAGCTTTCCCAATTAGCAGAAGGAGTTTGTCCATTGTACAATACTCTTGTTGCTTCATTTATAATCACTATATTAGAAAATATATCATCAGAAGCATTAGTTTGAGTATAAGGTATTTGTATTTCACTAGTTCTAGAGCCTGCACTTAATACATCTGTATAATACCAATATCCGTCTGAACTTTTATTCCATTTTGTACTATTATTATCAATTAATTGTACTTTAGAATTAGCAAATATTTTTATTCTAGCATAACAATCTGCATCTCCATCATTTCTTATAGCAATATAAATATTATTATTAGCATTTCTTTTTTCAACAACAGGTCTTGCTGTTCCTATAGAAATCCTCTGTGACCCCTTTGCCTCACAATATGTTGAAAAATATGCCCATACTTTGTTTGCACAAAAAGCAATTGCTATAATAACTAAAAATACAATTCCAATTTTTATTTTCTTTAGCTTATTTTTATCCATATCATTAACCTCATTTTCTTAAAAATTATTCTGCAAATACATATGTGAATTCAAAGTTTTGTACTGTACTATCTTGTACTGTTTTTTGTATTGTTGTCTCTGAATCTGCTCTGTAATTTTGATTTAGATATATTTGATTTACAGTTATTACTGTTCCTACAGGAATATTTCCCAATTGTACAGTTTGTTGGTGTCTCCCAGCAGCATTTGCTTCAACCCTTACTATATTGTCATAAACTGTTTTTCCATTATACACTCCTGTTACACTATATACATTAGTTGGAGCATTGTGTGAAATATTATAACTCTTCATTACTGATGTTATAGATATTTTTGCATCAGATACTATTGGTACAAGTATAGTTGCATATTTGTTATTTCTATTTGCATCTTGATATGTGTATGGCATATAACCTGTTCTTGCATTTACTCTTCCTTTATATGCTGTTTCTTCAGTATCACTTATTATTATTCCATTATAAAAGTTAAAAGTGTCTGTTGTATCAAATAATTCTACTCCTCCATATAATATTGGTGATGTTGTACTTAATGCATCTTCTTGTCTTCCTATTGTTATTTTGCTAGAACTATTTCCATAAATTGCTGTTGTTCTCCCTTCTATAGTTCCTCCATTTACATTTAAAGTTCCTTCTTCATTATTTACTCCTCTGCCACTTCCTTTTATATGAACATTATCGTTTATGTTAACAACTGATGAACTTGAATTATTCTTTATTGCTGCATAAGATTCAGATGTATTTTCTATTGTAACACTATTACTTATTACTAGTGTTCCATCATTTGTTATTGTATCTAAATCACTTGATGTTACTTTACCTGTTCCTGTTATTTCTACTACTTTACCTACATAAATTGTTGTCATTCCTGTTCTTGTTAAAGTTAAATCTTGTAAATCTATAACTATATTTTTATCAACTGTTGGTGTACTTGTATCAGTGTAATTATTTAATAATTTTACTATTGAATTGTTTTCTGCAATTGTTATTGCTTGTTCTAATGTGGTAGTATATTTACTGTTATCTACAGAAAAATTAATTTCTTCAATTTCTATCTTACGTTTTTGACTGATGTTTCCTGAATTATCTATTGCCCATATATAATAAGTTGTTCCTGTTGCTAACCCTTCTACTGTGAATTCTTCACTTGATATATTTATCCAAGGACTTGTTGCTGTTGGCTCTGTTTCATCAGTGCTTATATAATATCCTTTTACCCCAGAACCTGTATCTGTCACTTTAACTTCTGCTTTTGCAGTATCTTTTGATAATATAATTCTATCTACTTTCTCTATAACTGGCTTTGTTTTATCTAATTCAGCTTCTTTTTGCCATACTGCATATAATGTTATATTTTGTTCTTTTGTATATATATCTCCTCCATAATATGATACTGTTGTTGCTTCTTGGTTTTCAGACCACCCTATAAATACATATCCTGTCCTTGTTGGGGCTTCTGTTGAAATTATTAGACTTGAACCCTCTAGTTTATTCTGTGTTTGTGGGCCACCAGTCCCTCCATTTGGGTTAAATGTTACAGTATACACTATTGGAGTAATATCAGAATCTGTCTCTAATGCTACAACATATTTGTTTTTTGTGTCTGTAAATGTTATTTCTCCATATGATATTGCATTACTTTTGTCTACAACAATTTCTTTGTCTCCAATATTTTCTTTACTTATTGGCTTTATACTCACTCCTGCATCATATTTTGACAATTCATCTTTCATTTCTTCTATAGTTATAACTACATATTCATTGTTCTTCCTTTTTTCCATTTCTAATGTTTGATATGCTAACTTGATAAATTCTTTTTCTTTAGCTATTGTAGTCTCATTTTTAGAGTCTTTTGCTCTGCCTATAATTCCGTTTTCACCTGTTAACACAGCAATTGAAATCATTGCCAAAATTATTAATACAACAATTGTCACAACAAGTGCAATTAGAGTTATTCCACTCTTTTCTTTTACAATTTTCATACTTTCATCCATTCCTTTCACTTTCGTTCTTTTCTTTATACAAATTCTTCCCACACCAAATTTGCAAAGTCTATTCCTTTATTAGTAAGCTTAATTATATTATCATCTATATAAACTAAATTTTCTTTTACAAGTTTATTTAGCTCATTTCTGTATAAGTAGATTGGATTATCTCCAAATCTATTTTTAAATTCATTTATCTTTATTCCTTCTATTTCTCTTAAACCTAATATCATAAATTCTTTTTTGGTATCATCTTCTTTTTGTATTTCATGTATAATCCTATTTCTTTCTAAATTTCCTTTTTGAACATTTTTAATGTACTCATCAATTTTTTCTATATTAGAATATCTTGTTATATCTCTATAAGAATGTGCTGCTACTCCTATACCTATGTATTCCTGCTGATTCCAGCAGTTCATATTATGTTTAGATTCATAACCTTTTTTTGCAAAATTAGATATTTCATAATGTATATAATTGTTTAATTCTAACGTATTTTTTACATACCAATACATATTACGTTCTAGTTCTTCTTCTGGTAATTGCATTTTACCTTGTCCAATTTTATTAGCTATTGGCGTTCCTTCTTCTACAATTAGTGAGTATACTGATATATGCTCTGGCTTTAATTCTATTATTTCTTGTAGACTGTCTTTTAAGTCTTTAATTCTCTGAGTTGGAAGTCCCAGTATTAAGTCTACATTTATATTTTTAAATCCTTCTTTTCTTGCATTTTTATATGTTTCTATGAATTTCTCATAATTGTGTATTCTTCCAATCTTTTTTAATAGTTCATCTTTCGTTGTCTGTAATCCTATACTAATTCTGTTTATTCCACATTTTTTATAATGTCGTAATTTCTCTTTTGTTACAGTTTCTGGGTTTACTTCTATTGTTATTTCTGCATTTGGCAATAAATTTTTCTTTTTTATCTCTTCTATTATTTCTTCTATGTATTTGCTTTCAATATATGAGGGCGTTCCCCCTCCAATATAAATTGTTGTTATTTGTGACTTTGTTTTTTGCATTTGAATTTCTTTTTTTACTGCTTCTATATATGGTTCTATCAAATTGTCTTTATTACAATAAGATATAAAATCACAATAATCACACTTTTTCTTGCAAAATGGTATATGTACATATATACCTATTTCTTTATTTTTCATTTGCTAACTCCATTATCTTTTTTAATCTATAATTAACTCCTGATTTTCCTACAGGATTTTGCAACATTTGTCCTAATTCAGTTAAACTTGCATCTGGGTTTTTTAGCCTTAATTCTGCAATTTCTTTTAATGGTTCATCTAATTTATTAAATTTTTTGTTTTTCTTTAATTTATTTATTGCTTCTATCTGTGCTATTGATGCATTTATTGTTTTATTTAAATTTGCTGTTTCACAATTTACTATTCTGTTTATTTTATTGTTCATTTCTCTTTTTACTCTTATTTCTTCAAATTGTAATACTGCTTTATTTGCTCCTAATAATGCTAATAATTTTGATATCTCTTCTCCATCTTTTAAGTATATTGCATAATCATTTTTCTTTTTTATTATATTAGATTTAATGTTGAATTTTTGTAATACTTTCATAATCATTTCTGCAATTTCTTTTTGCTTTAATTCTATTTCAAGGTGATACTTTCTTTCTGGATTGTTTATTGAACCTGCCCCTAAATACACACCTCTAATTAACCACTTTATTTGTTCTTGTGCTAGGCTTTCTATTTCTACTTTCTCATACTTAATCCCTTTTAGTTCTTCTTTGTTTACTGTTATTACAAACCATTTCCCTTGTACTGTTATATCATAATCGTTTATCCCAATATTATTTAATAATTTTGAAAATCTATTTATATTGTATTCATTTTCTGTACTGAATTTTAGTTTCTTATCTTGAATATTTATATTACTACTTATTAAATATCCTATTAATTCGTATTTTACTGCTTCTTTATTTGATAGGTTAGTTACTTTGCTTAATTCTTCTTTCAATTCTTTTGAAAAAGACATCTTAACCTCCTACTCTAGTTATTACTATTCTATCATTACCATATAAATCTCTTTTTGAATATGTTTCTACAAATCTGTTCTCTTTTTCTATTATCTCTATTACTTCTTTTTTTTGATTATATCCTATTTCTAAACACAAATAACTCCCTAATTTTAAATAGTCTATAACTTCTTTTACAATTTTTTTGTAAAAGTCTAGTCCATCTTCTCCACCACTTAATGCGATTTCTGGTTCTTTTTTTACTTCTTCACTTAAATATAATATATCATCTTTTTTTATATATGGTGGATTTGACACTACTATATCAAATTTTGTCTTTTTTATGTTTTTAAATAAATCTGATTTTATAAAATTTACTTTTTCCTCTACTTTCAAATTTTTAGCATTTCTTTTGGCTACTTCTAATGCTTTTTCACTTATATCTGTAGCATATATTTCTGCATCCTTTAAATTTTTTGCTATTGATATTCCTATTGCTCCACTTCCTGTACATAAATCTAATATTTTAGGATTTTGAATTTTATTTGCTAATTTTATTACTTCTTCTACTAATATTTCTGTGTCCGCCCTTGGTATTAGTACATCTTCATTTACAAAGAAATCCATTTTCATAAATTCTTGTATATGTGTTATATGTTGTAATGGTACTCCTTGTATTAATTTGTCTATATTTATAAAATATTCCCACTGTTCTTTTGGCGATATTTCTTCTTTATCATATACTATTAAGTATTGTCTTGGCTTTTTTAATATGTACTGTAATAGAAGTCTTGCTTTTTGTTTTGGACTCTCTATTTTATTTCCTTTTAGCATTATCATTCCTTTGCTTAATGCTTCTTTTATTGTCATATTAATATCACCACCCTAATTTTCATTATTAATATATAACATTCTTCCAAATATTTCAATACATTTATAAAAATATTCTCATACAAATATTGAACTATAAGATAATATTTTATGCCACAAAAAAAAACAACTTTACAGTTGTTCTTTTTTATTTCTATTATGGTTTATAGTTTTGGTGGTAATAATGGACTATAACTATCTCCATTAAGTACATTTACTTCTACTGTTCTTGTTAGTAAATCAGTATATGTATATGATGCTGTTCTATTATTTTCTTCATATTTAACTACAAAAATGTTTGGATATGCTTTTTCTATTGTACCTTCTTTTTCAAATTCTTTGCTTCTACCTAATGAACCTTTAATAATTATTTTTTGACCTACTCTGTCTAAAATATCTGTTTTTAAATTCACTATGTCTGTCTTACAAATCATTAAATCACCTACTTTGCTTAAGATGGTTTGAGTATATCATTTGTAGGTGATTTTGTCAAAGCATGTATTTTATTGTCATTTCCGTGTATCTCTTGTGTATCAACACATTCAGGTTTTTATTTTTCGTTTGTTACATTTATATTACATTTTTGTTACATTTTTGTTACAAAAACATTATATCCTTTTTGCCTCTTGCTCCAAGACCATTTATTCCCCTTTTACCATCTCTTAATTCTCCTTCAAAATCATCTATTGTTATATATTTGTTTTTATCTGTTATTGCTATGTTTTTTGCAACTATTAATGGGTCTATAAAGTCTATTAATATTCTTGCTGGCGATGATGCAAAATTTGCACCTGCTTCCATTAAAGCTTCAAAGTAGCTTTGGCATGCTCCTGCAAAAATCACTAAGTTTTTGTTATGAGTCTCATCATATCTTCTCGCTTCTTTTACTGTTTGTATAAAGTGTCTAGAGTTCCTATAATTAAATAAATCATTATATCTAGCACCATTTTTTATCATTCCATCATGCCCTGTTATTACTAATATGTCTGGATTATATATCGTAAGTAGCCTATATACATTTCTTGATTGCTTGTTTTCTGGAATATTTTTTACTATTGCTTTTAATCCCATTTTTTTGTAACATTGTATAGATTTTTGACTATACCTTTTATCTCCATCTAAGTGCAAAATTTTCCCTGTATATACAATTTCTCTTATTCTATTTTGCTGTTCTTTTTTTTTTATTTTTACTCTGTTATTTATCTTTTGTTCAAGTTCTTTTTCAAATCTATTTTGTTCTTCTTTATTTACTAACTTCAAATCGTCTATTGGTGCATCTGCTTCAACTCTTGCATTCATTCCTTTTAATATTGCTATTTCTTTTTTATTTGCCAATTTTATTATTTTCTTTACTATAAAAAATAGGTCATTTCCATATGAGTTTCTGGTAACTATGTCACCCTTTTTTATTTCTCGCATATATCTTCACTCTCCTATTCAAGAGCCAATGGAATATTACTATAATATATGCTTTTTTTACTTTTTTTGACACTATGTTTTATATACAAAAATCCCCCTCTTATGCATTTGCATTTGAGGGGGATTTTTTTGAACTGTCAGTCCTCAAGAGTCATTGTTACGATGTAGGTTTCACTTATAGCATTAGTAATACCTGGCTGTACATCGAGGTCAAACTCCAAACTCACCCTAGGCAAGGCAAGCATCAATTGGCTGGCCCCAATTTCAGGTGAATAATTCATCTTGTCACACATCTCTGGCTTTTTGACCTCAAGCATTGGTTCAAACCAAATGGAACCAATCACCTTAACCTGGATATGCAACTTGCTCTCGAAAGGATGCTCTTCATGCATGAGTCTAAGGATAGGCTCAATGTACTCATGTATGACCTTCCGCATTTCCTCATCGGCCTGTGCTTCCAGCTCTGCATTTTCAGCAATAGCTTTTCTGCGACTGATGGACAGTTCTTCTTTCAGTGTCATTTTCATGACCTCCTAATTTCTGGCGTTTAGCCAGTTGATATATTAATTATATCAACTTTTTGCTTTTATGTCAACTTCGTTCTTTTTAACCTTAATGCATTAATTATAACAGTTAAACTACTAAATACCATTGCTAGGCTAGCAAGCATAGGGTTTATATATATACCTAGTGGTTTTAATACTCCAATAGCAATAGGTATCATTAATAAATTATAGAAAAAAGCCCAAAATAAGTTTTGTTTAATATTTCTTATTGTTTTTTCACTTATATTTATTAACTTCAAAATAGAGTTTAAATCATTCTTTGTTAAAATTACATCTGATGAATCCATTGCTATATCTGTTCCGCTTTTTACACTTACTCCTATGTCTGCATTTGCAAGAGCAGGACTGTCATTAATACCATCTCCACACATCATTACAACTTTCTTTTCTGTTTTCAGTGTTTTTATCATATCTGCTTTTTCTACTGGAAGAACATTGCTTATTATTTTTGATATCCCAAGTTCATTTCCAATTTTTTCTGCTGTTTCTTTTGCATCACCAGTGAGCATAATTGTCTCAATATTTTTTTCATTCAATTTTTGTATAACTTCTCTTGCATTTTCTCTAATAATATCATTTACCCCTATAAGAGCAACTATTTGATTATCAATTATTACATAAATAATACTATTACCTTGCTTTGTGAGATTTTTCTCATCTTCTATATATTTATTTTCAATATTATATTTTAATACAATTTTGTTATTTCCTAATATTATCTTTTGATTATCTATTTCTCCTAAAATTCCATGTCCTGATATTTCTTCAAAATTGTTTACTTCTAGTTTTTGTATTTTGTTATCTTCCATATAATCTATAAATGCCTTCCCTATTGGATGGGTAGTCTTTGCTTCTATACTTCCAGCTAGTTCTATAATTTGATTATCGTCTAATTTACTATAATTATATATTTTAGAGATTTTCAACTTACCATAAGTTAATGTTCCTGTTTTATCAAAAACAATTGTATTAGTTTTTGATGCATTTTCTAATATCTCACTTTTTTTTACTAATATTCCATTACTTGCACACAGCCCTTCACTTACTACTATAGCAAGTGGTGTTGCTAATCCTAGGCTACATGGACAAGCAACTACAAGTATTGTTACAAATGTTATTATTGCATTTGATGTTCCTAGTCCCAAAAGTAAATATGCTATAAAAGTGATTATAGCAATTATTATAACTATTGGTACAAAATATCCTGATATTTTATCTGCTATTTTTGCTATTGGTGCTTTTGTATTAGTCGCTTGTATTACTAGTCTTACTATTTCAGACACTGTTGATTCTTTCCCTATCTTTTCTGCTTTGTATTTTATATATCCATTGTAGTTTAAACTTCCTGCAATAACTTTTGCTCCTATTGTTTTTGATATTGGCTTACTTTCTCCTGTTATAAATGCTTCATCTAAGTATGCTTTCCCTTCTACTATCTCTCCATCTACTGCAATTTTTTCTCCTGGTTTGCAAATTACCATTGTACCTTTTTTGATTTCATCTAATGTTACCTTTTCCTCTATCCCATTAATTTCAATAGTTGCTTCATTTGGTGTTATTTCTACCAGTTTTTGTATTGCTTCTTTTGTTCTGTCTTTACTAATTCTATCTAGATATCTTCCTAATTTTATAAAATATATTACAATAGCTGATGATTCAAAATATAATTCCATTGTATAATTATGATTTCCTTTTAATATCATATACATTCCATATATACTATATAAAAAACTACTAATAACCCCTATAGCAACTAATGTGTCCATATTTGGTATTTTATGAATCAAATTTTTATACCCATTTTTTAGTATATCAAATCCATATACTAAGAAACTAATTGTTAAGACTAATAGTGTAATTGTATATATTATAGGATTTTGATGTGGGTCAAAAATAGATGGCACAGGTATTTTTATCATGTGCCCCATAGAAATATACATCATAATTATTGCTAATATTGTAAATACTATAAATTCAATCTTTTCTGTTTTGCTCTGTTTCTCAGTCTTAAACTCTTTAAATATTCCTGCACTTGTAAAACCAGCTTGCTTTACATACTTCTCTATTTTTTCTTGAGTTAATATACTTTCATCATAATCGATTGTTGCATTTGCCATTACTAGATTTACTGATGCATTAATAATCCCATTTTGTTTATTTAAGTACTTTTCCAACCCACTTGAACATGCACTACATGTCATACCTTCTATTGATAAAATAATATTTTTCATAATTAATTTTCCTCAACTTCAAATCCAATGTCTTCAATTTTCTCTTTTATAATATCTATTTCAATTTCTTTATTTGTCTTAATTATAACTGTTCCTTCTGTATGGCTTGCAATAACTTCTTCTATTCCTTCTATTTCATTTAAAGAATTTACAACTCTTTTTTCACAACCTCCACATACCATTCCTTTAACATTTATTTGTATCTCTTTCATTGTACTACTCTCCTCCTTTTTTTCTTAATTATATTACTATTATTATATTTTGTAAATACTCTAATTATTTATACATTTTCTAATCAAAATAATTGGTGTTCTTTGCCTACCTTGTCCTGCTGGGTTATCTCTTATCATTTGTCTTAAAGTTTCATCACTATATGATATATCATCTGATTTACCTAAAATCTCTTGTCCAAAATCATTTGAGTCAACTATCATACAACTAATGCCTAATTGATTTTTTATCTCATTACATACTGCTTTTGGATTTTCTGGTAATTCTATTCCTATATTTTTATATTGTATCCAAATATGGTCATAAAATCCATCTAGTCCACTAACTTCTTGACCAACTATCTTATAAAATATACCTTTTATTCCAAACAATTTAGTAATTCCACTTGCTATACTTGCCAGTATAACTTTAAATAATCCAACTTTATTTATTGCATACTGCATTTTTATCGTTTCTCCAACACCTACTCCTGTTGTTGGATGAGAAGCAAATTTTGATAAAAATTTTGCCCATATCCCTATTTTTATATCTTCTCTTTTTACAATTCTGTTTTGGCAAATACTAATTATTTTTTCACTAATTGAAATTATGTCTCCTTTTTCATATAATTCTGAAACATATTCCTTAACAACATCTATATAATTATCATCTAAATTTATAAATCTAGTTTTTATTGCATGTCTTAAATAGATTTCTCCTTCTACGCTTATTTCAACACTTTTACCATCATTTGATACAAATTCCATATTTAATCTAATTCCTTTCTATAGGCACAAATCACTTTTCAGCTTTCCTGCCTAAAACTACTTTATAATTCATAAAATAGCATTAGATTGTATCTAATTTGTATTAGAATTGTATCAAAGTTGTATGAATTAATTTAATTTTTTATTAATATTTGAAAACATATCACTTGAATGTATTGATAATATATACATTTCATCACTTTTAGCTAAACTAACTATTAATTTTGCTTTTTCTGATTTCATAAAATTATTTTCGAATTCCCAATCATTAATAATAAATAAATCTAAATATTTTATATAATTTTTTAATATTTGCTGTTTATCCATTGTTTGGTATAAATTTTCATTACTCTTTTCTATTATTACATTAATTGCCTTTCCTGTTTTTCCTTCAAGTTCTAAATAGTATCTACAACCTTCTGTTTCTATTGATGCAGTTGTTATAATATACTTATTTTCTTCTTGAGTATAATGTTTATTCATTATACCTATTCCTATATTTTGATTTAATTTTTTTTCACCAGTTGTTTTTGGTAATATATTATATTCTTGCAATTTATCTACTTCATCAAATATGTTTTTTGATACTATTCCATCTTCTACTTTTTCTACTTTATAATTAGAATATTCTGTAGTGATATTTTTTGACTTTTCAATCTCATGAATTGCTTTAACTAAATAAATTTCTTCTGCTTCAATATCTATTTGTTTTTCTTTTTTATCTCCTGTATAAACTTCTATTTCTGTATTAGTTTCTTGTAATTGTAATAATATTTTTGGTATTATGAAAGAGGCAATAATGATAATAAACACAATAATATAAATAATTGTATTTCTTATTTTTGTTTTCATCTTTAATCTCATTCCTTCCTAAAGGCACATACTGAATTTAATGATAGTCAATTGTGAACTGATTTTCATTCTTGTACTTCTTCTAATTCAAAATATACAGTAGTTCCCTCATTTTCTATACTTTCTATCTTTATACTAGAACTATGCAATAATAATATCTTTTTTACTAATGATAACCCTATACCGCTTCCACCATTTATTCTACTCCTTGATTTATCTACCATGTAAAAATCTTCTGTTACTTTTTCAATATGTTCTTTTGGTATTCCCTTCCCTCTATCTATAACAGAAATCTTATATTTACCATCCTGTGTTTTTTCTCCTCTAATAATAACTTTATTATCTTTGGGTTCTGCCTTATTTGCATTTTCTACTAGATTTCTGATAACTATTTCTAATAATTCATAATCTCCTTTTACTACTGCTTCTTCTATTTCTATCTCTAATTTGTTTTTACTTAATATGTTTTTTTCTACTTTATCAATTTTTCCCACAAATTCCTTTATATTTATATTTGTCATTAAAATTTTTTCATTTGTTAAAGACATTAGAGTCATTAATTTGAATGATAGAACTTCTAACCTCTTAGATTCTTGATATATATAGTTTATGGCTTTTTGAGTTAATTCTTCATTACATTTCCTTAATCTTAACATATCTGCATATCCTACTATTGCTGTCATTGGAGTTTTTAATTCATGAGTGAATCCATTTATAAAGTCATCTTTTTGATTAATTAGTAAATTTAATTCATTAATTTTGTTTTCAACTTGTTCTGACATCGAATTAAAACTTTCTGCCAATTCTCCAATTTCATCTTTACTTTTTATTTTTACTTTTTCTCCATATTTACCCTGTGCAATTTCTTTGCTTTTTTTATTCAAAACCTTTATATCTTTTGTCAATAAAAGTGAGAAGAAAATAATTGCTATTCCTGAAACTAATAAAATTATTATATCTGCAAATAGTATTTCATTCATTTGTCTCTTTTTTTCTTTATATATATTTTCTATATCATATACATTTATTATATACATTATATCTTCATTAATCGACCAGTTCGAAGAAAATATCATATAATGTTTTTCTCCTATCTTTCTTAAACTGTAACTTTCTGTTTCTTTATTTAATATTGATTCTACATCTAGTTTTTCTATTTCTTCTATGTTTGAATATAACTTTTTATAATCTTGTGAATATAAAGCTACTAGTTCTGAGTCATTTTCCATGTGACTATATAGTTGTTGTACATACTCCATAATTTTTTCATTTGTTGCTTCTTCACCATTTTGAATAGTTTTTATAATATAACTCTCTATCATATATTTTTCTAATATATATTTATTTGCATTTTGCTTACTACTATCTGAAATAGCATTTATAAAATTATTATTGACTACATAATATCTACTTATTGCCAATATTATTGCTATTGTTGCTATTATAAATAGTGCTAATTTCTTCCAAAATTTCATTTCTATACCTCTAACATATATCCAATCTTATAAATTGTTTTGATTTTATCTTTTAAATCTAATTTCTTACGTAATCTTTGAATGTGCAAGTCAAGTGTTCTTGTTTCTATCTCAAATTCCTCTCCCCAAACTTTTTCATATATTACTTCTTTATATAATGCAAAATTTTTATTTTGTATTAAAAAACATAATAAATCAAATTCCTTTGGTGTTAAAAAAACTTCTTTATTATCTTTTTTCACTATTCTTGAAACTATATTAACTTCAATATTACCTATTTTTTTAACTTCATTTCCCTTGTTATATCTTCTAAGTATTACTTCTATTCTTGCTATTAACTCTATCATCTCAAATGGCTTTGTTATATAATCATCTGCACCTTCTCTTAAACCTTTTATCTTATCTTCGATTTGCCCTTTCGCAGTAATGAATATTGTGGGCGTTTGTGATATTTGCTTTATATATTCAAGTAACTCATATCCATCTATCTCTGGAAGCATTATATCTAATAATACTAAGTCATATACATTCTTTTCTAGTAGGTCTGCTCCTTCTTTACCATTACTGGCCGTTTCACATTTATAGCCTTGTAATTCTAATTCAATTTTTATTAAATCTTTTATTGCTGTTTCATCTTCTACTATTAATATTTTATTCATTTTTATCTGCTCTCCCTTTCTACTAATAGTTTTTTGGTACTTTTAATATAATTTATTTTTGTATCTAAGTTGTATCTTTGCTATAGTCTATTATAACACAAATAGCCAAATTTATATAAAATATAAACTTGACTATTTAATTTTATTTTATTGAGATGTGGTTTTTACATAGTAATAACCATCTTGATAACCATCATTTGGATATGCAGTACTAGACTCATCTGTAACTGTATTATATTTTGTTGTTCCTTTTGAAAATGTTGGATTTGGATTTAATACAGCCTCTATTTTTGCTGTAGTTACACTATATGTTCCAAAATGGTCTACATTGTTTCTTATATATTGCCTTACACTTCTTCCACCACCAGTATAGTATGTTCCTGGTCCAGAATGTGTTTCAGTTGCACTTAGAGTGAAACTACCATTTTTAGCATCAAATGTATAACGATATGAACCTGTCCAATTACTAGCATTTTGATGTATAACATTTGAAGATATAACTGTTCTTTCTTCTATATATCTATTTTGGCAGACAGCTTCCCACTTTTCCCAAGCATATAGTTTGGTTGTTCCTGTTATGGTTTTATCACTTGTATTGTTTTTTGCATCATATACTATTACTTTACAATTATGACTTCCTGTTGTTAGTCCTGTTATAGTTTTGTTTTTTGTTACTTTTGATGTCGTTGCTGTAAATGTTTGTGTGTCTTTTAGTACTTCATCTACATAAAATTCAAACTTTACTGTTCCAAGTCCTACATCTTGTGCTGTTGCACTTAAGATTATTCCATCTTCTGAGTATTTTTCTGATGTAAATGATGTTATATTCGGTCCTTCATTGTCAAAGAAAAATGCCTCACTTCTCCATTTCGTTTTTTGTCCTGATTTTGTTTCTATCATTGTCCATAAATAGTATTTTCCTGTTACTTCATTCTCTGTTATTGTATCTCCACTTTTAAAGTTTTTTGTGAATGTGTCTTCTTCTGGCTCTACTACACTATCTGTCCATTGATATTTTGCATTTACTACTCTATCTCCTGTTTCTTGTATTGTTATTTTTGTTGTGTGCTCTTTTTTCCATTCTTCATTTCCATTTGGTTCGAATTTAACTGTTGCCACTATTCCTTCTACATCTATTGTTTTACTATTCATTATGTTTGCATATGCTTTTATTGTGTATTTTCCATTTTGATTTACTGTGTATTCTTTTTTTATTTCTTCTTTTAAGTCATCATATGTAAATTCATCTAGTTTTTCCCCTGCTTGCCATATTTCTATTTTGTTTATTCCTTTTTTCTCTTCTATTGCTGTTATTGTTATTACTGCTGTTTTTGCATCTGCTGCTAATTCTACTGTTGCTTCTACTTCTGGAAATATCAAGTCTTTTGATTTCCCTAAAAATCTCCCTATTTTGGGCACACTTCTATCTAATTCATATGCATATCCATCAACTACCGCTATGTCTCCTTTTACTTCTGCTCCTTCTATTTCATTTGTTATAATATTGTCTAAAAATTCATTTTGATTGTATTTTATATTTAATATTTTTTCATTGTATGCACTAAGTAATGTTAACTCTAGCTTTTCCCTTGCTTCCGCTTCTTTGCTGTTTTCTTTTGCTTGTGTTGCTTGTATTATTATTCCATTTTCTCCTAATAATAATGCTATACTAACTCCTGCTAATATTAAAAGCACTATAAGTGTGACCACCAATGCAATTAATGTTATTCCTTGATGTTCTTTCATATAATTTACTTTATACATTTTTAAATCTCTTTCCTTTCTTTCTTCTTATGTTTCTCATTTTCGTAATTTTTATTCCTTTTGACATTATATTTTCATTTCTTCTCTTCACATATGGATAATACTTATGCTTTTTGTATTATATAATAACATTCTTTTTTTGACAATATTTTTTAACAATTTGTTAAATTTTTTTAAAACTCTTGTCAATTTAAAAATAATGTGTTAATATAATATAGTAATCAATTTAGGGGTATAGTGTCAATGGTAGCACATCGGTCTCCAAAACCGCCTGTGAGGGTTCGAGTCCTTCTACCCCTGCCAATAAAGAAGTTTAGTTTTATGACTAAGCTTCTTTTTATTATATAAATTTTTAGGAGGTGATAATATAAATAAAATAATTTATAAATTAATAATTTTTTTAGTAATCATATGTATTTTTTTCGTTCCATATATCTCAAATGGCAACTTTGAGGAAAACTTAGAAAATGGTCAAACAATATTTTATGGAAATCAAAATTTCGCTTGGCCAATACCTGGATACACATCTATTTCATCTCACTTTGGAAAAAGAAATTCGCCAACAGCAGGAGCATCTTCATATCATAAAGGGACTGACATTCCTGCTCCAGAGGGCACAAATTTAATTGCCGTATGTGATGGGAAAATAACTTTTGTGGGTTTTCTAGGTGGAGGTGGTCATACTATCACTCTCACATCTAATGAAGGAATAAAAATTTCCTATTGTCATGTTTCACCAAACTATATCGTTTTTGAAGGATTTTCAATTGTACAAGGTCAAATTATTGGACATGTTGGACCAAAATATGTTTACAATGTTCCTGGTAACAAATATCATGATTCAAGTGGTCGTCCAACTAATGGCGCAACAACAGGCTGTCACTTGCATATAGGATTTAGAATTAATGGAGCATATGTAAATCCTTTAAATTATTTACAATAAATCAAATTTATGTTATTATATAAAGTTATAAGATATTATAAAGGAGATGATTTCATGGCTTTTGATGGAATAGTAACAAAAGCTATTATTACAGAACTTTCTGATATTATAGGAAGTAAAATAGATAAGATTCATCAACCAGATAAAAATACAGTTTTAATGAGTCTTTATAATCAAGGCAAACATTTAGCTTTAAATATATGTATTGATGCACATAATTGTAGAATAAATTTAACAACACATTCTAGGGTAAATCCACTTGTGGCTCCCAATTTCTGTATGTTACTTAGAAAGCATTTGATGGGTGGCAGAATTGCAAATATAAATATGCAAGGTTTAGAAAGAATTGTAAATATTGACATAGAAACAATAAATGAATTTAATGAGATAGAAACAAAAACTTTAATAGTTGAACTTATGGGAAGACATAGTAATATTATATTAACAAATAAAAACAATATAATTATAGATGCAATGAGACATGTATATGCAACAAACAATTCCTATAGAGATATCTTCCCTTCTTGTCAATACCATGTTCCTCATACTGATAAATTTGACTTTATAGCAACAAAGAACTTTGATGATTTTTATAATAAACTCAATCTTGATATAGAATTACCAAAAGCCCTTGTTGAAGCATTTACTGGATTTAGTTTATCTTTTGCAAACTCTATTATTGAAAAATGCAATTTAAAATCCAATTCAAAAAATGAAATACAAGTTTTGTATGAGTATATCTTGCAAATCTTAAACAATTCATCTAGTTTATCTTTTGAAAGAATATATAAAAATGACAAATTATCAGATTATGTATTAATAATAGATAACTCAAATGAAAAATACAACTTAAATTTCTTTATTGATGACTTTTACTTTGAAAGAGAAACTTCAGAAACATTCATTAATTCAAGAAATAGTATTTTAAAATTAATACTAAATGCCTTAAAAAAATATCAGAATCGTTTAATTAGTATTAACTCAAAATTAGAAGAATGTAATGAAATGGACAAATATAAATTATATGGAGAATTGATTACAGCTAACCTTTATCGTATAAATAACTCTCATATAAGTCATATCCAACTTGAAAACTATTATGATAATAATTCAATAATTGACATTCCTCTTGATATTAAATACTCTCCAAATATTAATGCCAAAAGGTATTTTAAAAAGTATAATAAATTAAAAAATGCTTTTAAGATTGTTTCAGAACAAAAAATTGAAACAGAAAGAGAACTTGATTATATTGAAAGTATAGTATATGAAATTGATAGTGCTTCTACTTTAGAAGAAATACAAACTATCTTTGAAGAAATCAGTGAAAGTCAAATATTTAAAGATAAAGTTAAAAATAAAGCTAAAAAATCAAAGAGCAAAAAAAATAAAGCAACAGCTAAATTCGCACCTATTGAATATGAAATAGATAATTATAAAATTTATGTTGGTAGAAATAATAAAGAAAATGATTGGCTAACTTTTACTTTTGCCAAAAAAGATGATATTTGGTTTCATACAAAAGATATACATGGAAGCCATGTTATTTTGAGAACTGGTAACTCTCCTGTTTCTAATGATATTTTAATTAAGTGTGCACAAATAGCAGCAAAGCATAGTAAAGCCACTATCTCATCTAATGTTCCTGTTGATTATTGCTTTGTAAAGTTTGTGAAAAAGCCAAATAATGCAAAACCTGGTATGGTTATCTTTACTAATAATAAAACTTTAAATGTAAACCCTAATTTGAGTGAAGATTAAAATATATTTTTATAAGGTAGAGGAATTTTACTTTTCCTCTACCTTTTCCTTCATAGCTATATTACAAATAACAATGATATTACTGTAAAATATACTGAAAGTATTCCTAATGCTGTATCTAAAAATCCTTCTGTTGTCTCTCCTGCTTCATCTACTATTGAAATCTCATAAGATTTTATATCTGTTATCTTAAAATAAGTTTCTACTTCTTTAACTTGATTCGTACTTATTGTACCTACTTCTATATATTGAGTTCCTAATACATTACCTATATTTGAGTATAAGTCTATTTTTAAATATTTACCACTTAATTCTTCATTACTTAATTTTAATTTTATCCTTCCATTTACTTTTGTTGATTGCATTTGTACTACTTCTATTCCTTTTGGAAGTTCTCCTCTATTTTTCATATCTTTATATGTTGAATCAATCCCTACATTTATTAATATATCTGAAAGTATCCAAAACAATATTATCCAAATAACATATTTTGCAAATCTTTTTACTTTATCCATTTTTATTCTCCTTTTATACAATTATAATTATATTATACTACACTTTACTTTTATATGCAAATGTGTAACTTTTTATATTTTTATTAATATTATAGATTAAATAAATATTTATTCTAGGGGTTAAAAAATTTTCCTAGATAGAGCACTGCTCAGATGGAGGTTTATATGGATTATGAATTAATGATGAATGGGAATGTAAAAATAGGTCAAAAGGCTCCAAGTTTCACTGCTGAGAGTACATATGGCACAGTTAACCTTGATGATTATAAAGGTAAGTGGTTAGTTTTTTTCTCACACCCTGGTGACTTCACTCCAGTATGCACAACAGAAATGATTTCTTTTGCAAAGGCCAATCCTTATTTCGAAAAACTCAATACATGTCTATTGGGCATTAGTATTGACAGTAATCCTTCTCATTTAGCATGGATGAAAAACATCTATGATATGACAGGAATTGTATTACCATTTCCAATTATTGCTGATAGAAATGGTTCTATTGCTAGAAAGTATGGTATGATATCAAATGATATTAGTACTACTGAGACTGTAAGAAATGTTTTTATTATTGACGATAAAGGAATAGTAAGAGTTATACTAGTCTACCCATTAAATGTAGGTAGATTTATTCCAGAAATATTGAGAACTGTTCAAGCTTTACAAATGGCAGATTGTACAGAAGCGTCAACTCCTGCCAATTGGTTACCTGGTCAACCTGTAATTATGAGACCACCTCGTACTTTTCCTCTTTTAAGAGAAAGAGAAAATTATATTAATCAAAATAATAATGGTATGAGTTGGTATTTATCTTTTCAGTCTCCAGATACTAAATGTATTAATCAAATTGAAACATCATGTACTTCAGAAGCTAGTTTGAATGAAGCTGGAACAAAAAAAGAGCAATAAAAATGAGGTTACTGAAATATACATTTTTTCAGTAGCCTCAACAAACCTTTTTATTCTTCTTTAGCTGTATTTATTTTGAATAATTTTAATATTTCTACAATAACTATAGGCGCAAATACTAAAGCTATTATTTCTATCATATTTCCTGCTGGTAAAATTGGTATACTAAATACTGTTCTTAATGCAGGAACAACTAATATTACTCCCATTAATAATGCAGATACTAATACAGCCATTATTAAAATTTTATTATTGAATATTTTAGTCTTAAATATTGAATTTTTATTGTCACGTATATTAAATACATGTACTAACTCTGATAATGCTAATACTGTAAATGCCATCGTTTGACCTACTTCTATTTTTGTTTCTTCAAGTGTTAGTCCATCTATTGCTGTATTTGTTGTTCCAAGACCTATTAAAAATGCTGCAAGTGTAAGTAATCCTATCATTATTCCTTGATATACTATTCTGAATGTTCTTCCTTTTGTAAATATTCCTTCATTCTTTTTAACAGGCTTTCTATTCATTATATCTTTATTTGCAGAGTCAAACGCTAATGCTAATGCTGGGAATGTATCTGTTACTAGATTTATCCATAAAATATGAATTGGAAGCAATACTTGTAACATTGTTACATCTGAAATTCCAAACCATCCTGCTATTGCTGGTGCAAATAATGTTGCAAGCAATAATACAACTACTTCTCCAACATTACATGATATTAAAAATTGTATTACTTTTAATATATTATCATATATACGTCTACCTTCTTCTACTGCTGATACTATTGTTGCAAAATTGTCGTCTGTTAATATTACATCAGCTGCTTCTTTTGCAACCTCTGTTCCGACTTTCCCCATTGCACATCCAATATCAGATGTTTTTAGGGCTGGACTATCATTTACTCCATCTCCAGTCATTGCTACGACCTCACCATTTGCTTGCCATGCTTTTACTATACGAACTTTATGTTCTGGTGATACTCTTGCATATACAGAATATTTCCTTATGTTTTTTGTTAACTGTTCATCAGATATTTTGTCTAATTCTAAACCTGTTAATGCTTCTTCTTCATTTTCTAATATTCCTAGTTTTTTTGCAATTGCAACTGCTGTAATTTTATGGTCTCCTGTAATCATAACAGTCTTTATTCCTGCTTTTTTACATTTTTCTACCGCTTTTTTTGCTTCTTCTCTTGGTGGGTCTATCATTCCAACCATTCCTACAAATGTTAATTCACTCTCTATTGTTTTCATTTCTTCTTTTGTCGGAATATGGTCCATCTCTTTATATGCAAATGCTAATACCCTTAATGCCTCTTTTGCCATACTTTCATTGTTTTCTCTAATCCAATTTGCATATTCATTTAAGTTTGTTCTTAATTCCCCTTTATACAAGTATGAATTACATATTCTAAGTAGTTCATCTACTCCACCTTTTGTATATACAATATATTTACCATTGTTTTCATTTACTGTTGTCATTAATTTTCTTTCCGAGTCAAATGGTACTTCGTCTACTCTTGGGTTTTCTCTATATATTGATTTTTCAAAGTCTAATTTAAATGCCATGTCTACAAGCGCTGTTTCTGTTGGGTCTCCTGCAAGTTCACCTGTTTCTAATAGCCTGGAATCATTACATAACATACAGTTATATACTAGTTTTCTAAAGTCTTCTGATGTTTCTGCTTTTTCTATATCTACTGTTACATCATTACAAAATATTTTTTCTACTGTCATTTTATTTTGTGTTAGTGTTCCTGTCTTATCTGAACATATTACTGTACTACTTCCTAGTGTCTCTACTGCTGGTAATTTCTTAACTATAGCGTTTTTCTTTACCATTTTTTGTACACCTATTGCTAATACTATTGTTGATACTGCTACTAATCCTTCTGGTATTACTGCTACTGCTAATGATACTGCTGTCATAAACATATCTATTACATCTTTTCCTTGTAATAGTCCTATTACAAATATTATTCCACATATTGCTAGTGCAGCTATTCCTAATGTTTTCCCTAAACTATTTAATCTTCTTTGTAATGGCGTTTCTTGTTTTTCTGTATCATTTAACATTCCTGCTATTTTTCCAACTTCTGTTTTCATCCCTGTTTCTACTACTATTGCTTTGCCTCTACCATATGTTATTAAACTTGATGAAAATAACATATTTTTTCTGTCTCCTATCGCAATTTCTGTTCCCTCTATTTCCCCTGTCTCTTTTTCTACTGGAACAGATTCTCCTGTTAGTGATGCTTCTTGCGATTTTAAATTTGCTGATTCTATTAATCTTAAGTCTGCTGATACATAGTCTCCTGTCTCTAATATTACTATATCTCCTGGTACTAATTCTCTTGCTGGTATAATTTGCTCTTTTCCTTCTCTAATTACTTTAGCAGAATGTGCACTTAGCTTTTTCAACGCTTCTAATGACTTTTCCGCTTTACTTTCTTGTATTACTCCTATTAATGCGTTTAATAATACCACTATTAGTATTATTATTGTGTCTGTTATTCCTTCTCCTTCTGCTATTCCTACTGCTCCTGATACTATTGCTGCTATTATTAATACTATTATTGAAAAGTCTTTAAATTGTGCCATAAACTTTTTGATTAATGGCTCTTTTTTCTTTTCTTGTAATTCATTTGCTCCATATTTAAGTGCGCTCTTTTGTACTTTGCTTGCGTCTAAGCCTACTTTTATATTTGTTTCTAGTTCATTTTCTATTTCTGCTATATTTTTATTAAACCACTGCTTTTCCATTTCACATCTTCCTTTATCTTATAATAATAATTATAATCTTGTTGCTATATACTTTATTTATATAGTATGTATTTTTTTATTAATGTTATTCCATTTATATTAACATTATTTTGTAGCTGTGTCAACAAAAATGTTTTAGATTTTCTCCAATTTAGCTTGGTTGGTTCTTTTTGCGCAATAAAAAAACTGCTATCTCTAGCAAGTTTTCTCTTTATATATTCTAATGGTATTGTTACTGCAAACCCTCCAAACAAAGAAATAAATACTTTCTTCAGGGTTTGTTTTTAAACTTAATGGTGACCCGTACGAGAATCGAACTCATGATTCCACCTTGAGAGGGTGGCGTCTTAACCGCTTGACCAACGGGCCATTTATTTACTCATATATTTATACCACATGTTACATATATAAGTCAATCCTTTTATAAAAAAATGAGCAAATTTCTTTGCCCATTCTTTATTCCTATTTTGCGTAATCTACTACTCTTGTCTCTCTTATAACATTTACTTTTATTTGTCCTGGATAATCCATTTCTTCTTCTATTCTCTTTGAGACATCTCTTGCAAGTAATGTCATTTGTGCATCTGTGATTTTTTCTGGTTTAACTATTATTCTTACTTCACGACCTGCTTGAATAGCAAAAGATTTTTCAACTCCTTCAAATGAGTCTGCTATATTCTCTAGGTTTTCTAATCTTTTTATGTATGCTTCTAATGTTTCTCTTCTTGCTCCTGGTCTTGAGGCTGATATTGCATCTGCTGCTTGTATTAATACAGCTTCTAATGTTTGAGGTTCTACATCTTCATGGTGCGCCTCTACTGCATTTATTACTAATGGATTTTCTTTGAATTTCTTTAATATGTCTACTCCTATTTCTACATGTGTTCCTTCCATATCATGGTCTAATGCTTTTCCAATATCATGCAATAAACCTGCTCTTCTTGCCATTTTAGCATCTAGCCCTAATTCTTCTGCCATTATTCTTGCTAAATTAGATACTTCTATTGAATGATTTAATACGTTTTGTCCATAACTTGTTCTATATTTTAATTTTCCTATTAATTTTATAAGTTCTGGATTTAATCCTATTACTCCTGCTTCTAAGGCTGCTCTTTCTCCTTCTTCTCTAATTGTTGTTAATAATTCCTCTTTTGCCTTTTCTACCATTTCTTCGATTTTAGCAGGATGTATTCTTCCATCTTCAATTAGTTTTTCTAATGCAATTCTTGCTACTTCTCTTCTTAATGGGTCAAAACCTGATAAGATTACTGCTTCAGGTGTATCATCTATTATTAAGTCAATTCCTGTAGCAGTTTCTAATGCTTTTATGTTTCTTCCTTCTCTTCCTATTATTCTTCCTTTGATATCATCTGAAGGCAGTGGCACTATTGAAACTGTTGTTTCTGCGGAATGGTCTGCTGCACATTTTTGTATCGCATAACTTATTATTTCTCTTGCATTTTTTGTTACTTGTTCTTTGGCTTTTTCTTCTAAGTCTTTTATTAGTGTTGCCTTTTCTGTAGTTATTTCTTGCTCTACTTTTTGTAACAATTGTGCTTTGGCTTCTTCTTCTGTTAAATTTGCAATTTGCTCAAGAACTTCTAATTGTTTAGAGTTTAATTCTTCTAGTTCTTTTTCTTTTCTTTTTAGTTCTACTTCTCCTTGTTCTAGTTCTTTTTCCTTTTTTTCCAAATTATCTGAACGCTTTTCTAAGTTTTCTTCTTTTTGGATAATTCTACTTTCTTGCTTTTGAATTTCGCCTCTTCTTTCTTTAATCTCTTTATCTAAATCTGCTCTTGCACTCATAATTTCTTCTTTGGCTTTAAATACTTCTGCTTTTTTAAGATTCTCTGCTTCTATTTTAGCTAATTCCACTAATCTTTTGGATTCTTGTTCTGCACTTTCTATTTTAGATTCAGCAATTTTTTTTCTTATTGATATCCCTACAACAATTCCAATTGCTAATGAGATTAAGATAGCGGCTACTATGATTAATATATCCATAATCATACACCTCTTTCTTATTTAATTTTCAATGTTCGAATAAATATATATCTTATTCCTTTAATTTTTAATATATTTTTTCAACCTATTATATTTTATAATTATTATCGTAAACTGTCAAGGGGTTTGTAGAATTTTGTTCCTATTTTTAGTTGTTATTCACTCAGATTTTTTATCATTTTTCACTATTATCTACAATTATTCTTTGCTCTATTGGTATTATTCTTGAAATACTTTTGTCATATTTTAAAATATGGTTTTTTAATTGTTCTATTTTTCCTGTATCTATTCCATCTTCTGGATATGTTAAATAATATTGTAGTAATCCATCTTCTGTATAACTTTCTTGAACTTTAAAACCTTCTAATATCTCTTTTTTGTTTTCTTTACTCTTGGTTCTTTCGACTATGTGTTTTAAATATTTGTCTCCTATGTCTGTTTGTGGGCTTGTTGTTCCTTTTGCAACAATCGAAAATTCAATTTCCCTAAATTTTAATTTGGTTGGTTTTACTTTATATTTAATATATCTTGGTTGAGCCTCTCTAGATATTACTTTTAAATTTACATCATAAATCTCTTCAATTTTGTTTACTATATCATATGCTTGAAGTTGCTTGAAATAATTAGTAATCCCAAAAGCTACTCCACCTACAAGAAATAGTATCCATACTGCAATGTATACATACATTAATACTCCTAATGTTCTATTTATTTTTAGTGTTATTGTTTTTTTCTTTTTTGTCTTATGTGTATCATTATATAATGTTTCCATTTTCTTCTTATTTTCTTCTATTTCATATTTGTATTGTTTTGTTTTTTCCTCTAATTCTTTTAATTCTTTCTCCTCATCAGTCATTTAGACTCTCATTCCTTCCTAAAGGTACATATATAGTAAAAACAATTGGATATTTATAGCCTAATATCCAATTGTTTTTACTATTATTTTTATTTTTTTGCCTGTTTTGGGCTATACATATTCTACTTTTTACCTATATAATAGTTCTTTTTACCTCTTTTTACTATTATATATGTGTTATCTATAAACATATCATCTGTAATTATTAAACTTACATCTGTTACTTTTTCTCCATTTATTGATATTGCTCCACTTGTTACAAATTCTCTTGCTTCTCTCTTACTTGAAGCCCCACCTAGTTTTGTTAAAAGTTCTAATAGTTCTATATTACTTTCTACTCCTTTAACGTCTTGTTCATCAAATAATTCACTTATATCTTGTTTGCTTAGGTCTTTGAATTCATTATTAAATAAATTACCTGCTAACTTTTCTGCTCTTTCATATTCTTCTTTTCCATGTAAAAATGTTATTATTTCTCTAGCTAATGCCTTATGTGCTTCTCTTAGTTCTGGATGTTCTTTATTTTTCTTTTCATATTCTTCTATTTCTTCTTTTGATAAAAATGTATATATTTTTAAATAGTCTATTACCATTGAGTCTTCTACATTTACAAAGAATTGATATAGTTTATAACTTGATGTTTTGTTTTTATCTAACCATAATGCATTTCCTTCACTTTTTCCAAATTTCTTTCCTTGTGAGTCTGTGACTAATGGCATTGTAAATCCATACACTTCATCTCCAGTTGCTCTCCTTATTAAGTCTATTCCTGCTGTTATGTTTCCCCATTGGTCTGAACCTGCACATTGTAAATCTACATTTTTATGTTCATGTAAGTATTTGAAGTCTATTGATTGTAATATCATGTATGAAAATTCTGTATATGTTATCCCTGTATCTAATCTTCTTCTTATTATATCTTTGTCTATCATATAATTTATATTGAAAAATTTTCCATAGTCCCTCAAAAAGTCTATCATGTTTACATCTTTATACCAATCATTGTTATTTACAACTTCAAATCCGAATATTTCTTCAACTTGCTTTTTTAAACATTCAAAATTGTGCTCTACTTCTTCTTTACTTATCATCGCTCTTTCTGTTGTCGGCCTTGGGTCTCCTATCATTCCAGTTCCTCCACCTACTAACAAGATTGGATGGTGTCCTGCTTCTTTTAACCTCTTTGATATTAGAAAACTTGATAGATGTCCTACATGTAAACTGTCTGCTGTTGGGTCTGTCCCTATGTAAAAACTCATTCCTCCTTTGTTTAGTTTTTCTTCTAATTCTGGACTTGATATGTCTTTTATTAAACCTCTCCATTTTAATTCTTCTACTAATGTCATTTTGTTCCCCCCATTTATTTTATATATAATGTTCAATTTGAATTTTATCATATCATTACTGAAAAATCAATATTGAAATTAAGGTGGTCATACTATTAATTATTATGGGCAAAGAACAGTTCGAAATCCTGAATCTTCACTATATGTTCCTCCTACACCAGTTGAGTTGAATACTCCTCCTTGCATACCTGAAACACAATTTCCGCCTCTTGCAAAATATGTATTATTTACATCTACATATCCAGAATTATCTGAAAACCAGCCTAAATTATAATTACCTTTTCCTGCAACTTCTTTAATTCCATCTCCTATTTTACATATTTTATAAACATCTAATGTTCCTGAACCTGCTAAAGTTGTACTTACATAAGATGTTGCATATTTGGTACTAGTTCCATTTTTCTTTGCAAAACTACCTCCATTATTAATCCACTCTGTATTAGTTATTTTGGTATTCCATGCAGCTACATTTTCTTTCCAGCCTCCTGCCATATCATATACTCCATACACATTACCTGTTGTACTTTGTAATTGATTTTTTGTATAGCTTGTGGCACTTCTCCCTCCGCCTGTTGATGTAACATTATAAAAACTATTATAATAACTAAAACTATTCATTTCTATCTCATGTGCATTTCTTCCATAACTACTATGTGCCAAGTATGCTGTTGCTCCCCATTCACTATTTTTTAACATATGACTATACATAAAACTATTATTTCCATCTGTATCTGTATTCAATCCTTCTGTCATACCATATGTTGCTTCTCTTGCCATTGTATAATATTTTCCTATTAGTTGACCATAACAGCCTGTTACTCCTGGTACACTTCTTAAATCTGATGTACCATTCCCTAGACTACTCATTTCAAACTTTGCAATCCAAAATCCTGGTAAATTTTCATTCCATCCTCCTACATCTAAACTAGTTGTAAATGCTGGATGTACAATGTATTTTTCTCCATTATAGTCTACTGTCTCTATTAAATCAATTGTTTTTCCATTTTCATCTTTTATCTCATTTCCTGAATTATCTTTTTTTACATCTAATTTGCATTTTAATTCTCCATCACTCTCTCTCCACATTCCATGTCCATCATAATATCCTGTTATTTGTGCTGTTTTGTCTACATTAAAATCTTTATCATAGTAAGTTATTCTATAAGCATATCGTGGTATCCATACAAAATAACTTCCATTAGCTGTTTTGGCGTTTGCCCATCTACTTGCTAAATTTTCTTCAGTCCCTTGCTTTGGTTCATATTTATACCATGAATTATTAGTATTTTTTGCTTCTGGAGATGTTTCACTGGTTCCATCCCATCCTACTGGTGTCATTCCGCTTAAATAGTTTGCTGGTGAGTTTGGTGTATTTGATGGAATATTACTTGTTCCTTCTAACCATATAATATCTATTTTCCCATAGTCTGTTATAAATGTTACTCCCTCTATATCTTCTTCTGCATTTTCTGGTGGTATTATTTTTACTATTGCTGTAATCTCTAGCATTTTACCACCATATGTTACTTTTATTATTGTCTCTCCTGCTGTTTTTCCAGCTTGTAATACTATGGTTTTTTCTTTTTCCTCATGCTTTTCTGCACTAACTGTTTCTCCTTTTAATATTGTTACTTCTAATTCATTAGTTGTAGGTTGCTCTTCTATATTTTGTGGTTCTCTATTTACTTTAAAACTTCCATTCTCTAATTTTATTTCATAGTTTTTTCCTTCAACTACTACATAATAAGCGTATCCACCATTTGACGTTATTGGATTTATTGTTAATTCCTTTCTCTCATCTACTGCTAATATGATTTTACCATTTGTTGCTTCCTCTATTTCTATTCCTGTTATTGCATCTTGAGTTAACTGTACACTTTTTATTTCATAACCTTCCTTCTCTAGTCCATTTGCTATATCTCCTATTGTTATTTCCCTTTCCAGATTTTCTTGATATTTTTTTATTAGTAAGTCATTATGTATTATTCCTCCTGCTTCTTCAATTTCTCCTAATTTTGTTTCTGTTACTGATTTTTTTGCATTTTTTAATATCCCATTATCTCCTGTTAGCATTGATATACTCACTCCTGCCAATATTAAAAGCACAATAAGTGTGACCACTAACGCGATTAATGTAATTCCTCTTGTGTTTCTCATGTTTTTTCCTCCTATGTTTATCATTATTTTATTTATACCTTTCAATAATTTATGTCTTCTGCCAACACTTCTCTCTCAATTTGCGCAACTTTTTTCGACTCTTTTCGACAACAATATAAAAAACTTGAAATATAAGATTAACAAAAAATGTTATTATCCTTATATTTCAAGCTTTATTATAAAAATTCATTATTAAGTATAAATAGAAAAAATGTACAAATAAAATTTTGATTTAATTTTATCTAAGTTCCTTTAAAGCCTTTTCTGTTATACGTTCTTTATCAAACAGTCTTATAATTAAGAGTACTAGCAAAGTCAATGCAAAAGTTACTCCATAGATTATAATACTAGCTTTTAAGTTTCCTTCTGAGAAATATTGACCAACAATTGTTGAAGAAATAATTGAAGGAAACCTAAAAAATGTAGCAATACAAACAAATCTCCAAGGTTTAATTGGCAGTAAAGCACCAATATATACAAGAATATCTTTAGGAGCACCAGTAATTGCAAAGCATAAAGCTAAAATATATTCAATCTTTTTAGGATTTTGAAAAATTTTACTATTCTCAATTTTATCTATTTTCTCTTTACTAAAAGATTGATAAATCAATCTCTTTCCATATTTTCTCACTAACCAGAACAATATGGCTGTTGTAACAAATACAGAAAACAATATAAAAATAGTTCCTCCAATAGCACCATAGCACATCCCTGCTAATATTTCTATAGGCTCCCCAGGTAATATAACAAAAAATATCTGTACTATTTGTAATCCAAATAGTGTTAAAAATCCATATAGTCCTGATTCAGCCACTTTTTCTCTAAAGACTTGTTGTCCTTCTAATGTAGACAAATTTTTCATTATTGGAAACAAATATGCTACTAATCCTACTATTAGACCTAATACTAGTATAAATATAATTGTTCTTATTATTTTTAAATTTTTTTCTTTCATATTTAACTCCAACCCTTATCTTTCATTCAGTTTTTATACAATATATTATTTTACTTCAAATTCAAGTTCAACCTTAAATAAGTCACCATCTAGCTTTAATCTAAATTCTCCATTTTGCAATTCAGTCAAGTTCTGAGCTATTGATATTCCTAAACCGCTTCCTTCTGTAGTTCTTGACTTATCTCCTCTAACAAATCTCTGCATTAATTCATCAGCTGAAATATTTAACTTATCTTTTGATATGTTTTTTATTTCAACAATAGTTTTATATTGTAGACCTTCTCCCTTTTCTTTTTTTATATCAACATAGACTCTTGAGCCTTCTAATGCATATTTAGAAATATTGCTAAATAAATTTTCTACAACTCTAAACATATATCTACTATCTGCCATTATATTAATTTCATTTTCTTTTGCATCAATTATTGTTTTTAAATTTCTTTTTTGAAATTTGTCTTCAAACTCACCTAATGCTTGTCTAACTAATTCTACTATATTTATTTTCTCTAAATTAAGTGATATATTTCCTGTTGAAACTTTTGATGCTTCAACTAAGTCTTCTGTAAGTTTTTTTAATCTTTGAGACTTGCTATCTAGTATGTTTATATATTCTGTTGCCTTTTCATTTTCAATTCTCTCTTGTTTTAATAAATCAACATAATTTATTATTGATGTTAAAGGCGTTTTTATATCATGTGAAACATTAGTTATTAATTCTGCTTTTAACTTCTCACTTTTTATTCTATCTTGAATTGCATTTTCAAAACCATTAGATATATCATTTATATATTCTACTGATTTTTTAAAACTTGGCTCAAATTCTTCTACATATAATTTATTTTGATTATTTCCTTCATACATTTCTTGTAGTTTTCCCTCAATTTGACTATATTGCTGTGCCACTTTCATTATTTTATAGAAAATAAACGTAATTAAACCTTCCATAACCAATAATAGCATCGCTGTATCATAAAATAATGCATAAATTATAATTACTGCAAATGTTGCAATTATCCAATAAACTATTATTTTTGTTTTTTTGTTAATAGAATATTTTAATGTATCTATTGCTTTTTGGCATTTTTTTATAAACCTTCCCATAATCCTTAATACAAAAAGTATTATTCTTCCTGTTATTGTCGTTTTTAACATCATCTTAGCTTTTATTCTTTTTATTAAAGTATTAAATCCTATTGAACCTAAAATATATATTAATAAAAATCCAGTTACTATTAATGATATTATAGCTTTATGGTCACCTTCTATTGCAGACATCATTGCAAATGGTATACAACCTATACATATTTCTACAAAAAATATAATCTCTAATGGAATTTTATCAAAATCATTTAATGCAACACCTTCTACACCTTTTTTATGACCTATTGATATTATCAAATACAACAAACTCAATATTATTAGTACTACATTTGTTGGTATAATAAAATAACTATATTCACCTAATGGCTTTATGTCCTCTAATACTTCTTTTGCTATTTGTTGACCTGAGTCTTCTGCAAACTCTTCTAAATATGAAGTATATATCTCAAAATCTTCTAATTTTGTCGTTATATAATCTCTATATTCACCTTCATTAGATTTGTTAACTGTATAATATCCTTTTGAAAAACTGTCTAAATATTTAATTCCCCTTTTTTGTATTGCCTCTGATTCAGAATTTATTTCTCCATTTATTAAGCTTACTCTTTTAGAGTTGTTATTCTCATTTATATATTTTTTTATTGAATCTATTGTGCTTGTTTCTTCTGTTAACTCAACATTAGTTATAGCTTTATTTTTGTATATTATCAGAAAATACATATTTTTTATTTGCATATCAAGCCCATCAGTTTCATAATATATTGTTTTTTCTCCATCTTTTAAATTATAATATGTACCATTATCATATATCAATCTACTAGTTTCATATGATAAATTTGATATATATTTAGATACAAATGAATCTGATTGAAAATATTTTTCACTATCATAATAATCATTTTTTGTGATTATACTTATTGTTGATAATATTATTCCACCTACTAGTATTGGAATTATTATATAACATATGGTTTGCAAAATTCGGCTTTCTTTCATTTTTTACTACATCCTTTCTAACACAAAGTTTGTTGTTATAAAATCATAATGGTTAAATATTATATTCTTTCAACTTTATAACCCACTCCCCAAATCACTTTTAAATATCTTGGCTCTTTTGGGTTTATTTCTATCTTTTCTCTTATGTGTCTTATATGTACTGCTATTACATTTTCGGCTGCATAATATTCTCCATCCCATACATGATTGTATATTTCTTCTATAGAAAATACCTTTCCTTTGTTTTCAGTTAGAAATTTTAAAATATTATATTCTGTTGGTGTTAATTTGATTTCTTTTCCATCTATTGTCACTTTTTTTAATTCATCATCTATAACTAATTCACCATTTTTTATTAATGTTTTACTTTCTTTTTCTTCTACAACTCCCCATTTTGTATATCTCCTAATTAATGCATTAACTCTTGCTATTAATTCTACAGGATTAAATGGTTTTGTTATATAATCATCTGCACCTATATTTAGTCCATTAATTTTGTCTATATCTTCTGATTTGGCAGATAACATTATAACTGGAATATTTTGTTCCATTCTTATTTCTTCAAGTGTTTCTAATCCATCTTTATTTGGCATCATTATATCTAATATAACTAAATCTATTTGTGCTTCTCTTATTTGTCTTAAAGCTTGTTCTCCATCAAATGCCTTGTATATTTTATAATCTTCTTTCCCTAGATAAATTTCTATTGCTTTTACTATTTCTTTATCATCATCAACTACTAATATATTATACATTCTATCCATTCCCTTCATTATTTGCTTATATTATATCAAACCTTTATTAAGAAAAACTAGAGAAATTATTAATTTTTCATTAAAAATTTCTCTAAGTTTATTTATTTATTAAATATTATCGTTTCTAATTGTTGTAATTATATTTTGCTTATTAATTTTACTTAGTGAGTATTTCATAATAATCCCAACAATTATTGTAATAAATATAATAGATATAATAACTGCTCCTGTTGGGAATACAAATGGCAATCCACTCGTAAATTCTGCCCCTATGACTACTTTATAAATCCAGTATGAAATTCCTAAACCTAGTGTAATTCCTATAATTAAAGATTTTACACCATAGAAAATACTTTCTAGTCTAATCATTTTATTAAATTCTTTTTTTGTCATTCCAACTGATTTTAACATAGCAAATTCTTTACTTCTTAAATTCATGTTTGTTGTAATTGTATTAAATATATTTGTAACACCAATTAGAGCAATTACAGTTATAAATCCATATAAAAATATTGATATTAATAATACCATTTTATTTTGTTGTTCAGCTTCTTTTTGATAATTTGTTAAACTTAAGTCAACTTTTCTTTCTTCTGCTTCTTTTTCTATCTCACTACATAATTCATCAGCATTTTTTGAGTTAATCTTCATCCTAGTACAACTATATTCTCCTATCCTCTCTATTAACTCATCACTTACAATATACGTTCCATATGGAGTCCATGTTCTGTCCATTGAGCCTTCATCCGCAATTTTCATTATTTTTAAGTTTATTGGTTTTTTACCATTTTGCGTTATCCCTTTAATTTCATCACCAACTTTTATGTTCATTACTTGTAATCTTTCATTATTATCATTATATGAAATTGAGTTATCATAATAAATTATCCCATCTTTACAATCCTCATATTTTGCTCCAATTTTTTTCAAATACTCATTATATTTTTCTTTTCCTACTGCACAAATTGTAATACTTGCCTTTGCTCCTTCTTCTGTTTCATAAGTAGCATATTCCTTATATTCTTCTGTCATATAGTCTTTGAGGTCTGCATCTAAATATAATACTCTACTAATTGAATAATCATCTAATTGATGTTCCTTAACAATGTTTTGAAAATATTCATATGTTTGTTTACTAGAATCTTCTTTTGTATCATCATATATTGATATACTTATGTTATAATCAGCTTCTTCATATATTGTTCCTGTTATATCAAATGTATAATTCATAAATGTTGATAAGGCTATAAATATGGTTATACTTACAACTAGTGAAACTACTGTTGTTCTATATTTTTTTCTGTTCCTTTTTAAGTTCTTATATGCAATATCTCCACCTGTTCCAAATATTTTTTTAATAATTTTTGGAGATTTTACTTTTTTGGCTTTTATTTTTATATTTTCATTGCTTCTTATTGCATCTATTGGAGAAATTTTGCTTGCTTTTCTTGCTGAAAATATACAAGATAAATATATTGTTAAAAACCCTAGTAATATACTTATTACTATAGATATTATTGGCATGCTAAATACAAATTCTATACTATTTGTGAATACATAATCTCCAATTAATACTGTTGATATTTGCATTAAAATAAATGTTGCTAATACTCCCCCTAATATTCCTATTGGTATTGATATTACTCCTAAAATCATTCCTTCATATAATACATTTCTTTTTATCTGTTTTTTTGTTGCTCCTATACTTGATAACATTCCATATTGTTTTATTTTTTCTGTTATAGATATTGCAAAACTATTCCTTATTACGAATATACTTGATATAATGATTATTCCTATTACAATTCCAGCTAGTGAATATAGCATATTCATAGTGTCATCTGTTCTAGCTACTCCATGCCATCTTAATAAATCTGAGTTAAATTTATAATTATATTCCGCTTCAGTATTTCTACCTTTATGCATTTCTCCTATTTTTTCAGTTATCTTATATGTTTCCTTAACATTTTTGTATTTTACAGCTATGTTTGCATTATCTCTTATTTTCTCTAGTTTTGTAATAACAGTATATCCAGGTGCTTCATAACTTTCTATATTTCTTTGTGGCCTATTAATTATACCTACTATTGTAAATTCTCTTTTTTCTTCTATAGACACTAACTGTTCTTCTTCATGATTTTTTCCACCTTCAGTTGTTTTAAATGGGTTATTTTGATTTAATTCTTCTAAACCACACATTCTTTTTGCTAAATCTAATGTTATTTTTTCTCCAATTTCAAATGTTACTCCTCCATTGTTTTTAATATGAGACGAAATTACCAATTCATTTGAGTTTTCTGGCATTCTTCCCTTTTCTAGTTCTAAACCATAATTATTTAATGCTGTATTATCATATTCTATTAAATATACATATGGTTTATATTTATTTGTACAATTTTCTAACTTTGCATACCCCACACCTTGTGTTATAAATGCACTTTCTACTTCTCTATTTTCTAATATATATTTTTGTTCTTCTTTTGGTACATTGTTAAATACTGCATGATAATCTCCATATTCGTCTTTTGCATATTTTATTATTGTTTGTTGAAAACTTGAAAATACTCCAGCTACTGCACATATTAATGCTGTTGATAATATAATTCCAATACATGTGGCTATTGTTCTTTTTATGTTTAATTTTAAGCTTCTTTTTGTAAAGCTATTTAATATATTTTTCATCCTTATCTCCTTTATGTTAATCTATCAATTCTTTTCATCTTTTATTATTTTCCCATCATCAATTGTAATAACCCTATCTGCTTCTAGTGCTATTTTTTCATCATGTGTTATTACTATAACAGTCTGGTTGTATTTTTTATTTGAAAGTTTTAATAAAGATATTATTTCTTCTGAAGCTTTACTGTCAAGGTTACCTGTTGGCTCATCTGCAAGCATTATTGCTGGATTATTTATTATTGTTCTCCCTATTGAGACTCTTTGTTGCTGCCCTCCTGATAATTGGTTTGGCAAATGTTTTTTCCTGTTTTCTAGTTTTAAAGTATTTAGCAATTCTTCTAATCTTTTTTTATCTACTTCTTTTCCATCTAAATTACATGGTAATGTTATGTTTTCTTCTACATTTAGTATTGGTATTAAATTATAAAACTGATATATTAGTCCTACTTGCCTTCTCCTAAATATTGCTAAATTTTCATCATTTAATGTGTATATGTTTTCTCCATCTATATACACTTTTCCACTTGTTGGTCTATCTACTCCCCCTAATAAATGTAATAGTGTGGATTTTCCACTTCCTGATGCTCCTATTATTGCAACAAATTCACCTTTCTCTACTGAAAATGATACATTATCTACTGCTTTTACTTCATTTTCCCCTTTGCCATATATTTTACTTAGGTTCTCAACTCTTAATATTTCCATTTTTATCACATTCCTTCCTATTATTTGATTATATATTAAAATATTAATGTGACTATAAAGTGACTTGTTAAATAAATTAATTAAAAATGGAAAAAAGCCACTTAACTATAATGTTTAGTAGCTCTATATTTTATCTAAAAGCCCCCCTAGACTAATGTTCTAGGGGGGCTAAAGAGATTTAATCTGTTAACCATTTTATTTTTTCTGGTTCAATCTCTCCACTGTTCATCACTTTAAAGATGTTTCTACGCATTTCTAGCAATGTTTGCACATTGTCAGATGGTATTGTGGCTAGATTTTCCTCATGTGAATTTGCTGAGTCCATTTCAATAAGTTCGTCAAAAGTGACAATCTTAAGATAGCAATTAGTACCTAGAAAATTTCTGGTAGGAAGTTCAGTTTTTACCTCGTCTGTTCTTGTACTTTGAACTCGTGTAATACCTAGTCCAGCACCTACAACGAAGTAATACTCGTCATTATCTTTGATAAGGTCACCTACTCTTAACCTAACAGATGGTATAATAAAAGTAGGCATATTATCAAAATCTGGCTCTTTGACATCAATTACTTTGTTTTTAATTATGTCATAAAGCCTCCAGTTTTCTCCAATCCTAACCGCAATTCCTATAGGCGTACTTGCAATATCTTCAGCCTGATTAAGACCAAATTGCATGTTTCCTAAAGTACTGCCCACCATATTTCCTTCTCCTTTGCTTCTTTCCATAGTGACAAGTTTGTCGTGATTAGTAATTATTCAAACTCAAATCCAAGTTTGATACGCTCATAACAAATGTCACCTATATTTCGAAAGCTACATTTGAACTCGAAACCACAATCATGGCATACTTCATTCCCTATATTCATTTTTACAGGGAACTTTTCATAGAAAGTGAACCTTGGCTTTTCTTCTGTAATACAGCCATTCTCAACAACTTGAGAGAATTTCACCTTTCCTTCTATTTGTGGATTGCCTCTTTGGCACAATTCCTTGGTGGCAAATAATATATTATCCTCTTCAAAAAGGATTCTATACTCTCCCTTATAATAGCCATTTGCTACCTCAGAACATTCGAGTTTGAGCACACTTGCTTCCGAATTATGCTTTCTTACCTCAGGTGTTCCTTCACAATCATGCCATTGTCCACAATATGGACAAATGACCCGTTTTAACTTTAAGCCCATAAGTTTCATCTTGTTTTCCTCCTATCTGCATTGGACTTATTGATTTGTTAATGGTTGATTATCTCCTTTCTTTAGAGTGTATTTGTGTCATACACTTTAGGCTACCAAAGTCATTATACTTTTGGCATATGCTACACTAAATACTGTTTGATATTATATCATATTTTTCTATAAATCTCAAGTAATTTACCCAAAACTATATATAGCTTATCTTTTTTTCTTGGATTATTTTATTGACTTCTTCAAGTTTTAGATGTTTTTTCTTCTTATATTTTTTAAGTGCACCTTCATATTCAAGTCTTATATTATCCATTTCTTTAAAATGTTGTGGTTTTATTATCTCTGGCAATTCATTTGCTCCTTGTATATTTGAGACTTTCAATATATGTTTTACAAACTCTGCGCAATAAAATGTATTTTTTCTTACAATTTGCTTGTGAATACTAACACATGCCAAACCAACTATATTAAATTTATATTTTTGTTTATTTTTATTAAAATATGTAATTACTTTTTTAGCTTTTTCATATTGTTCATCAGTAACTAAAATCGAATATACCTCTGCTCTAGTTTTCTTGAATCTTTTAAATGTACCTTTATTTATGTATTCATGTACAAAACTTCCCCAAAATGGATTGTATGGGTTTATTCTTCCAAAACTATACATTTCATTTAAATCTGCATCTAATGCAATTGAAGAATGTGTAAACTCATCTTTTGTGTAATATTTTATTATTCTTGATAATGCTGTGCCAGTGTGTGTTAATATTATATATAATTTTTTCATTATGTTTTTCCCCTTATCTTAATTATTTACTCTATTTTTATTATAACACATTTTATTAAAATTAATATTACATTTTTGTAATATTAATAATTTCCTAATATAGAAAATTATGTTATTGTTCTTGTAAATATTCTACATACTCTTCTAAACACATACATAACTTATTCATTTCTTTTGCATGTTCTTCTCCAACATATCTCCAATGCCATGGTTCATATTTAATCCCTGTTTGTTCTTCTTTATCTTCTGGATATCTTAAAATAAAACCATAATCTTCTGCATTTTCCTTTAGCCACTTAAATGCTTCTGTTTTTGCAAATTTACTGTCCACATAATTAAAGTCGACTCCCAACCCTAGATTGTGGTCACTTGCACCTGGTTGATTTATAAATTTCAAAGTCAATGCAATAGCTTCTTCTCGTGTTTTTCCCTCTTCCATGTATTTTTTTATACTTTTTTCATATACATTTTTTTGTGAAGCTATACTTCTATAGCCAGATTGAACCCATACATCTACTATTCCATCTTTTCTCATATCATCAGTCATCTTTTTTAAATATGATATTGCTCTTGAATCAAATTGTCTTTCTTTATCTATATTTGATAGTTCTACTTGAAAATCCTCTGGCAATACATTTTCACTATTTGCCAAAACTAATCTCCAATCCGTAATTTTTTTATTAACTATTATAGGTTCTTGCTCTTCATCGATTATTTCATTACGTAACTTATTATCTACTACATGTGTCTTTTCTGCCTTTTTCTTTATTATAATTTTATGTATAACTAATATAAATATTATAATAATTACTACAGTTATAATCTTTTTAATTCTTCTTATAATTTTTCTTTTCTTTTTTTCTACATTATTCATATATTCTTCATTTAATTAAACTTATATTTCAATAATTTAATATTAGCTAATTATTCCCCCTCCTAGAACAATATCATCAATATAAAATACTGCTGATTGTCCTGGCGTTATTGCTTTTTGTGGCTCTTCAAATATAATTTCTATATCTTTTCCATATTGCATTATTTTTGCTTTTGCTTGTTTAGCAGAATACCTTGTCTTTACTTCTACTTCTAATGGTTCTTTTATCTCATCTACTAATAGTAAGTTTATATTTCTAACTGTAATTGTCTTTTTATATAATTCACTTTCTTCTCCTACTATTACTTCATTTCTTTCTGCGTTAAACCCTAATACAAATAATGGCGTTTGATGTGATATTCCTAGTCCTTTTCTTTGTCCAATTGTGTAGTTGTATAGTCCAGTGTGTTTTCCTAGTACATTTCCTTTCGAGTCTACTATGTCTCCTATTTTTGGTTTTATATATGAATTGTTTTCTAAAAATCTCTTATAATTACCATCTGGTATAAAACATATATCTTCACTATCTGGCTTATTTGCAACTTTTAATTTGTTTTTTTGGGCTATCTCTCTTATTTCATCTTTATTTTCAAATCCTGCTAATGGAAATAAAATATGACTAATTAGTTCTTTAGGAATATTCCATAATACATAACTTTGGTCTTTTTTTCCTGCATTTGACTTTTTTAATACCCATCTATCATATTTTTTACTATATTCTGTTTTAGCATAATGTCCTGTTGCTATATAATAACAGCCTAATTCCTTAGCTTTTTCCCACATAACCCCGAATTTCATATATTTGTTACATTCTATACATGGGTTTGGAGTTTTACAATTTGAATAACATTTTATGAAATCTTCTATTACATGTTTTCTAAACTCTTTTTTACAATTATATATATAATGCGATATACCAATTTGATTACATACATTTTGGGCATCAATATGTGTATCTCTACTAAAATCATTATCCTCTGTAAATAACTCTAATGTAGCTCCTATTACTTGATATCCTTCTTTTTTTAAGATAAGTGCTGAAACACTACTATCAACACCTCCACTCATCCCTATTAGTACCTTTTTCTTTTCCATTTCTTTCATTATCTGCTATTGTCCCTTTCTTGTTATTCAAATTTTATTGTTGAAAAGAGATTAAATCTTTACTTATTGTCATGTAACATATCATCCACTGTATGCCATGCAAGTAATGCACATTTTACTCTAGCAGGCATATTAGATACGTTTTTAAAAGCAATTGCATCTTCCAATTTTTTTAGTTCATCTTCATCTTTAATTTCTCGTTTTATCATTTCTATAAATGTTTTTATTATTTCTTTTGCTTCTATAATTGTTTTTCCCTTTAATGTGTCAATCATTATAGAAGTTGACGCTTGTGAAATTGCACATCCATGCCCTGTAAATGCCATATCTTGTATGATGTTATTATCTATCTTTAATTCTAATGTTATTTCATCTCCACAATTTGGATTATGTCCAATTTCTGTATAATCCGCTTCTTTTAGCTTTTTCTTATTATATGAGTTCATACTATGTTCCATTATTAGTTCATTATAAACCTCTGTTAAATCTTCCATGTTATTCCTTTCTCATCTATATAGATATATATTTTTTGAACATTTCATATGTCTTTTTTAGTCCTTCAATTAATTTATCTACATCCTCTTTAGTATTATAAAAAGAAAAACTTGCTCTACAGGTAGAATCAATATTTAAAAACCTCATAAGTGGTTGTGCACAGTGATTCCCTGAACGTATGCATATATTCATTGAATTCAATATACTAGCAACATCATGTGGATGTACTCCTTTTATGTTAAATGAAATTACTCCAGAATGATTTTCTTCATTTGGTGTTAAATATAATGTCATAAACTCCAATTTTGATAATTCTTGTCTAGCATATAAAATAACATTTTTTTCAATTTCTTGTATTTTATCATATCCTATTTTTTGAATATATTCAATAGCTGAACCAAGACCTATTACACCTTCAACATTTTGTGTTCCCGCTTCAAATTTATTTGGAAGTGGTGCAAATGTTGTTTCTTGTTCATACACATATTCTATCATATCTCCTCCCATTAAGAAAGGACTCATTTTATCTAGTATCTCCTTTTTCCCATATAATACACCTATTCCAAGTGGTGCTAACATCTTATGCCCTGAAAATACTAAAAAATCACAATCTAATTCTTGTACATCTATTTTCATATGAGATATACTTTGTGAAGCATCAACAATTACAATTGCTCCTTTTTTATGTGCATACTCTATTATTTTTTTCACATTGTTTATTGTTCCTAAAGCATTTGATACATGTGCAATTCCAACAATTTTTGTTTTATCTGTTATTTTTGTTTCTATTTCTTGATTTGACAACTCAAATTGGTCATTTATATACATATATTTTAGTTTACTACCTGTTGCCTTTGTTACTTTTTGCCATGGTACTAAATTAGAATGATGTTCCATTATTGAAATAACTACTTCATCGTCTTCTTTTAGGTTACCCATTCCATATGAATATGCAATTAAATTTAAACTCTCTGTTGCATTTTTTGAAAATATTATCTCTTCTCTATTTTTTGCATTTATAAATTCTGAAATTTTAGTTCTTGTATTTTCGTATATTTCTGTTGCTTCTGCACTTAAGTCATATGCTCCTCTATGTGGATTTGCATTATATTTATTATAAAATTCTTGTACTGCTTGTATTACTTGTTTTGGTTTTTGTGATGTTGCTCCACTGTCTAAATATACTATATTACTATTTTCTAATAATGGAAAGTCTCTTTTCATATTTAATCACATTCCTTTTCTATATCTTTTTATCAATCTCTTTAAGAATAGTTTGTCTTAATTCTTCATTTTGAATATTTTTTAAAATTTTATTAAACTTCGCTCTTACTAATAGTTTCATGGCTTCTTTAAATTTAAAACCTCTACTCATTATATAAAATAGTTCCTTTGCCCCAATTTTTCCTGCTGAACTACTATGATTTCCTTCTACATCTTCTTCTGAACATAATAGCATTGGCAATGCAAGTGATTTTGCAGTATCTGATAATAGCATACATGCTTCATTCTCATATCCTTTAGCTTTTTTACATCCCTTTTTAAAATCTATTGTTCCTTTAAAATGTTTTTTTGCATAATCTTTTAACGCACCTTGAACTTCTATTTTTATATTTGATTGTACTCCTCTTAGTTCTCCAATATAATTTAAGTCAAATATTTGCTCTTCACTCCCTAAATATATGCTATTTAAGTTATTCTCTGATTTTTCCCCTATTAGATTTGAATAGTAATTTGTAATACTATGCTTACCACCAAAATCTATTATAGAATAATTTACTTTTGCATTTTCCTCTAATACATTTTGAATAGCAATAAAGTTATCTGAATTATTGTTTAATAGATTAACTATTATAATATTAATATTAGACCCTGGTTTTGCCTTTGTTCTTATTATTCCATTATGAAATGCTTTAATATTATTACTTGAATTATATTTAATTATAATCGTAGCTTTTGTATCTTCATTTGCTACTATTTCTATATCTTCTACTAACACATCACTTAATTCATCAAAGTTGAATTCAATTTGTGTTTCTTTATTAGTTTTACTGTTTACAATTAATTGTGTATTATTATTTGCACTATTTTCTACTTGTTTTGTAAATATTTCATTTAAGCCATATGTTAAATTTATGTCACTTGTTTTATCTATTATTTCTAATTTAGAATTCTCATTTAAAATTTTTATATTCTTAAATTCCTTAATTTCTTCTGGAATCCAAATATTTTCTAGCTTTATATTGTTTATTCTAAAATTCCTTGATGTTCTTACAGGTGTCTCATTTAGTTTTATTTTTTCCATTATCCAATTGCCCCCTCTAATTCTAAATTGATTAAATTATTCATTTCTACTGCATATTCTATTGGCAATTCTTTAGCTATTGGATTAGCAAAACCTCTTACTATCATAGCTTTTGCATCTTCTTCTGATAGTCCTCTACTCATTAGATAAAATATAGCTTTATCACTAATCTTCCCTATTTTAGCTTCATGCGAAAATTCTACTTCATCTGTTTGAATCTCATTTACAGGTATTGTATCTGATTTTGAAATGTCATCTAACATCAATGATTCGCAAGAGACTGATGATTTAGAATTTTGAGCATTTTCATTTATTCTAACCAATGACCTATATGTGCATGTCCCACCATTCTTTGAAATAGATTTTGCATTAACTACACTTGATGTATTTTTTGCATTATGAATAACTTTAAAGCCATTGTCTAAATTTTGTCCTTTCCCAGCAAATGAAATACCAGTAAATTCTGTTTTTGAGCCTTCTCCATTTAATATACTCATTGGATATAACATTGATATCTTAGAACCAAATGAGCCAGATACCCATTCCATTTTTGCATTTTTACCAACAATTGCTTTTTTTGTATTTAAATTTAACATGTTTTTTGACCAATTCTCTATTGTTGAATATCTTAAATATGCACCATCTTTTACATATAATTCTACACATCCTGCGTGTAAATTTACTTTATTGTATTTTGGTGCAGAACATCCTTCAATAAAATGTAGGCTTGCTCCTTCATCTACTATTATTAGTGTGTGTTCAAATTGTCCTGATTCTGGCGAATTTAACCTAAAGTATGATTGTAATGGAATATCTACTTTTACTCCTTTTGGTACATATACAAATGAACCTCCTGACCACACAGCTCCATGTAAAGCTACAAATTTGTGGTCTGATACTGGCACACATTTCATGAAGTGTTTCTTTACAAGTTCTGGATAACTTTTTAGCGCTGTTTCCATATCTGTATATATTACACCTTGTTTTATTAACTCTTCTTTCATACTATGATATACTACTTCTGAGTCATATTGTGCACCCACCCCTGCAAGTGATGTCTTTTCTGCTTCTGGTATTCCTAGCTTATCAAATGTTTCTTTTATTTCCTCTGGTACATCTTCCCATGAATTGTTTAATTTTGTTTTTGGCTTTACATATGTTGCAATCTCTTCCATATTTAATTCTGATAAGTCTGGCCCCCATGTTGGTAATTCTAACTTATTATATGTTTCTAGTGCTTTTAATCTGAATTCTCTCATCCATTCTAGGTCGTTTTTTTGTTTTGATATTTCTTCTATTATTTCTGGTGTCAAACCTTTTTTTACTTTGAAGTCATATTCATCTTTATTTTTTATGTCATATATATTTCTATTTATCTCTTCTACTTGGGACTTCATTCCAACTCTCCCTTTCTTTTTGATGTGCTTTTAAGCTATAAGTAAAAAAACTGTTGAAGTCTGGCAATTATTATTTTCTATATTGTGCATACCCATTTTCTTCAATTTCTCTTGCCAATTCTTGACTTCCTGTTTTTACAATTTTTCCATCTACTAAAACATGTACATAATCTACTTTTAAACTATGTAGTATTTTTGTATTATGTGTTATTATAAGTATTGCATTATCATCATTTTTAAACATTTCTATTCCTTTTGAAACTGTTTTTATTGCATCTACATCAAGTCCTGAATCTGTTTCATCTAATATTGCAAGTTTTGGATTTAAAACAAGCATTTGTAGAATCTCATTTTTCTTTTTTTCTCCACCTGAAAATCCTACATTTAAGTCTCTTTCAATATTTTTGGGGTTCATATTTAATTCTTCTACATATTTTTTTATTTCTTCCTTAAATGCAAATATCTTTACTGGTTCTCCTGTTACTTTGTTTTTTGAGTATTTTAAAAAGTTTGTAACAGATACTCCTGGGATTTCTTCTGGTGACTGAAATGACATGAATATTCCTTTTCTTGCTATCTCATCTGTTCTTGAGTTTGTAATATCTTCTCCATCAAATATAATGCTTCCTTTAGTTTTAGTGTACTCTGGATTGTTTAGTATCACATTTGCTGTTGTTGATTTTCCTGAACCATTTGGCCCCATTATTACATGTATTTCTCCTTTATTTATTGTTAAGTTTATTCCTTTTAGTATTTCCTTTTCTCCTACATCTACATTTAATTCTCTTATTTCTAGTAATTGTTTATTCATTTGAGCTTCATTCCTTTCTCAACTCGTTTCTTTTATTTTTTTGTAGATGTTCTTTTTACACAACTTCTACATCTTTCTTGATTTATATCATAATTACAGTTTAAATTTGTTAGCTCTAACACATCATGAACATATCTTGCTAGTTTGTTTACTGTTTCATCTGTAATTACTGTTTTTATTTTCTCTGCTTCTTTATGGGCTTGCTCTTCTTCTAAGTTTAATACTTCTTTTAAAAATAAATATACTATGTCATATGCTTCTAATATTTTTTTTGCAAGGTTCTCTCCTTCTTCTGTTAATTCTATTGTTCCATATGTTTCATAGTTTATTAACTTTTCTTCTTTTAAGTTATTTAATGCTTTGTTTACACTTGGTTTAGTGCAGTCCATTTTATTTGCAATGTCTGTTACTCTGATATTTCCATTCTGCTTTTTTAATACATACATGGTTTTTATATATTCTTCTAATGCTTTTGTTATCATATTTCCTCCTTTTTGTTAACTTCAGCTAACATTATATTATATAATAATACCCTTTGTCAAGATTTTGACTGGGGTTTGTTTCTATATTATAAAATACCTCCAAAATCATTGAGCATAACAACTCAATAATTGGGGGCATTTCTATATAAAAATATTCCTATTTTATTCCAATATATTTATACCATTTACCATTATCTTTACCATTTTTAGGTTTTAATAATTCATTTGTTGAAAATAATTCTCTTAAACATTCTCCCTTAGGACCTTCTGGAATTTCCTTAATCCAATTATAACTTATCCCATTACACGTTATATACCCATCTGTCCCTTTTGACCAAGACTTTACAAAAGCACCTGCTTCACATCCCATACATTTAATAGAAAACATGTTGGAGCCACGCTTAATCACATATTCCCATTCGATAAGCCCCGCATTCACAGCTCGAATATCATCTTTTATATTTAAATGATATAAATCTTCTGATAATATTAGCACATTTCCATCATAGAATTTAACATAATTTTTATTATATGCATGTGTTACTTCATTATTATGAACCATGAAGTCTCCCATTGCTCCTGCTTGTGTCATTCTATTCTTAGAAAATGCCTCTCTTTTTAAATGCCCTGGCACTTTTTCTTGTAAATCATATTCTTCCCAAAAATAAAGCTTTGTTCTCATCTCTTTCTCCACTTTAGATACATTTTGGGCAATATCAGTAACTATTACATATCCATCTGTATTAATCATTTCTGAGCCAGTCCATGTGTAATTTGCAATTCCACTTGTTGTAACCTGAGTATCTACTAATTTATTATTTATATAAAATTCATATTTCGATATCCCACTGTATTCATCACTTGCTGTTGCTGTTAATGTAAATGAAGTCTCAGTTTCTGGTGTTGAATTTAATGTTACTGTTGGACCTTCATTGTCAAAGTTAAATCCTTCACTTCCACATATATACTTTCTTCCTACCTCTGTTTCTAGTAGTACCCATAAATAATATGTTCCTGTTAAATCATTCCCTATTATAGTATCACTTAAGCAATCTTCAGAAAATTCACTTTCTAATGGCTCTTTTATATTTGTTGTCCACTTATATTTCAAGTTTTTTATTTTTTCTCCATCTTCTTTTACTATTACTTTTGCTGTGTGTTCCTTTCTATAAGTTGTATTTCCATTTGGCAGAAATTCTACTGCTGGTACAATTCCTCCTACTTCTACTGCTGCACTATTAGATAAATCTGCATATACTTTTACTATATAATTTCCATTTCTATTAACTTGATATTCCTTTGTTATCGCTTTTTCATTATTACATGTAAATTCTTCTATTTTTTCTCTAGCTAGCCATATCTCTATTCTATTTATTCCTTTTACTTCTTCCTTAGCTGTTATTGTAATTATTGCTGATTTATAATCATTTGATAATATAGGATTGCTAATTTCTACTTTTGGGAATACTAAATCTTTTGATTTTCCTATATATCTTCCTATTTTGGGTATAGTTCTATCTAATTCATATGCATAACCATCAATTATCACTATATCTCCCCTTATATCAGCTGTTTCTATTTCATTTGTTATTAGCTTGTTTAAAAACTCTTCTTCATTGTATCCTCTATTTGTTTTCTTTTCTATTTGTGCATTTGATAATACTATTTGTAACTTTTCTCTTACTTCTGCTTCTCTACTATTTTCTTTTGCTTGTCTCCCTTGTGTTATTATTCCATTCTCTCCTGTTAACATCGCTATGCTCACTCCTGCTAATATTAAAAGAACTATAAGTGTGACCACTCTATCAGTATTCCTACCTATCATTTAAATAATCTCTCTTTTCATTATGTCCTTGCTACTACTAAAAGGTCAAAATATAAAAATTCATTGATAGATATACACTTTTATGATAATATATTGAAGATTATGTAAAAATGCAAATAATAGAAGGAGAAAAACGAAATGAGATGGGTATTAAATTTCATAAAAGAATATAATTTCAAATATTGGATTGCAAATATTATAATAGTATTAGGTGGAGGAATTGCAAGAATTTTTCCAGTTATATTATTAGGAGAAATAATCGATAAGGGAATATATCAAAATAATATTTCACATATTCCATATATGTTTATTGTATCTATAGGGATGTTTTTTATAGGAAGATTACTAGCTTATTTTGGAATATTAATAATAGATAATGTTAGATTCAATATAGCACATAAATTAAAAGTTTCTTGTTATAAGAGATTGAATGAATTAGACCAATCATTTTATCAAAAGAATTCTTTAGGAGAATTAACTACAAGCTTAACAACTGATATTTATGTTATACATCATAATATGTGTTTTGTAATAAAGCAGTCTATGAGTATGTTAACAAGCAGTATTTTAGCTATATTATATTGCTTATATATTAATCCAATTTTAACCTTAATTATTCTAATTCCAACACCTATAATTGCAATTATTTCAAATAAACATATTAAATCTTCTAAAAGTTTTTACGAAGAACAAAGAGAGAGTTTGTCTGATTTAAATAGTTATATACAAGAAAATATAGAAGGAAATAGATTAGTAAAAACCTTTGGTAATGAGTCAAAAGAGATAAATCAATTTAAAGAAAAAAATAGAAAAGTAAAAGACAAAAACATGAAGATACAAAATATTAATATTAATTACAATAGTAAAGTAAACTTCTTATCTTATTGTATGCAACTTTTACTAGTTGTAGTTGGTGGAATATTTGTCATAAAAGGTTATACAACAATAGGAAACTTTATTATTATTAATTCTTTTATAAGTATTATAAAAAGACCTTTTATAGAATTGAGTGGATTTATAAACGAATGGCAACAATTTAAAGTATCTGTATTTAAAATAAGAAAATTATTAGAAACAGAACCATCAATTAAAGATACAGGAAATATAGAATTAAATAATTGGAATGATATTACATTTGAAAATGTTTCAGCAAAATATGATAATAAACAAGCTGTTACAAATATTAATTTAACCTTAGAACCAAATAAAACATATGCATTTATTGGAGAGATTGGTAGTGGAAAATCTACTATAGGAAAATTATTATTAAGATTAAAAGAAATCTCAAATGGAAAAATCACAATCAATAATATTCCAATAAATTGTTATAGTTTGAAATCTTTAAGAAAGAACATAGGTTATGTTTCACAAACACCATTCTTGTTTTCAGACACTATTGCTAATAATGTTTCCTTTGGAAATGAAAATTTAACACAAGAGGAAATTATAGATTATCTAAAATTGGTAAAAGCTGATTATGTATTTAATTTGCCAAATAGTATTGATACAATTATTGGTGAAAATGGAGTAAATTTATCTGGTGGAGAAAAGCAAAGACTTTCTTTAGCAAGAGCAATAGCCAAAAAACCAAGTATTTTAATTTTAGATGATATAACTTCTGCACTAGATTTTGAAACAGAACTCGAAGTTACAAATAATATTAACAATTTAGAATATGAATGTACCAAAATTATAATTGCTCAAAAAATTATTTCTGTAAAAAAAGCTGATACAATTTTTGTTATGTGCAATGGAAAAATTGTAGAATATGGTTCACATGAAGAACTTTTACAAAAAAATGGTGCTTATAGAGAAATTTATGATATACAAACAAACAGTATGGAGGAATGTATATGGAAGTAAATCGTTATAATCAAGATGAAAAAAATACATCATTTAGTTTTTTAAATTATAAAAGAGGATTAACCTATATAAAAAAGTACAAAGTTAAATTATTTATTGTATTTATATTAAATTGTATCTCAGTAGTTACTACATTATCTATTACTAAAATGTTACAATATGTGATTGATGATATAATACCTAGTAGCAACTATGAGAAGTTGTTTATTATGATTTTAGTAGCTTTTTTATTAGTATTAATATCTATTGTTTTAACAAGAGTCTATTTAAAAATACTAGCACAAGTAAATCAAAATATTGTAGAAGATATTAGAAATGATTTATTTTCTCATATTCAGTATCTATCATTTAATTATTATGATACAAGACCTCATGGAAAAATATTAGTTAGATTGACAGAATATGCACAAGATGTTTCAACTTTGATTACAGACAAATTAGTAACAACATTTTTAAATATTTTTAATATGCTTATAATTTTGATATTTATGTTTTTTACTAATGTTAAACTAACATTAATTGCAATTGTTGGAATCATAGTGCTTAGCTTAATATTTGCAATAACTGCAAAAATAAAAAGAAAATACAAATTATTAATAAACAATAAGAATTCTAATCTTAACGCATACTTAGTAGAAAGTTTAAGAGGCATTCAAACAACTCAAAGTTTTAATAGAGAAAAAAAGAATCAACAAATATTTAATAGCTTAAGTGAAGAATGGAAAAATGTTAATTGTAGATATATAAAGTTTGGAAATATAGGTTGGTGTAGTGTTCAGATAATGTCTCACTTCGTAACTGCAGCAATCTATTTTATTGGAGCTATGTTCCTGTACCCAAATGTTTCAATAGGTGTTATTGTTGCAATGGGTAGCTATTCTTCTAATTTTTGGCAACCAATAGAAGATTTATTTAAAACATTAGATGATTTTATTAATTCTATTACATATTTAGAAAGAATATTTGAAACAATGGATGAGGAAATTGAAATTAAAGATACAAAAAGTGCAATCGATATTAGCCTAGAAGGTTTAGTAGAATTTAAAAACGTGACATTCTCTTATATAAATAATATAAAGGTTTTAGATAATATATCTTTTAAAGTAGAACCACAAGAAAAGATTGCTATTGTTGGAGAAACAGGAAGTGGAAAAACTACTATTACTAATTTAATTGGTAGATTTTATGATATTGATAGTGGTAATATTTATATTGATGAAAAGGATATTAAGAGTATTACTTTAAATAGTCTTAGAAAGCAAATTTCTATAATGCAACAAGAAAATTATTTATTTAGTACAAGCATTATGAAAAATTTAAAATATGGCACTAAATATATATCAAATGAAAAAGTCATAAAACTTTGTCAAAAATTAAATATACATAATTGGATAATGAGTCTTGAAAATGGCTATGATACTATATTAAGTAATAATGGTAAAAACCTATCTGATGGAGAAAAGCAAGTATTATGTTATACTAGAACAATTATTAACAATCCTAAAATATTGATTTTTGATGAAGCTACAAGTAAAATTGATGTAAAAACAGAAAAAATGCTTCAAAATTTAACAAAAGAATTGATAAAAGATAAAACAGTAATTACAATTGCTCACAGGCTATCTACTATTGTAAATTGTAATAAAATACTATTTATTAAAAATAAAAAAATAGTTGAATGTGGAACTCATAAACAATTGATGGAGTTAAAAGGTAACTATTATAATTTATATATGAGTCAAGTAGAAACATTCAGTTAATATTTAATTTTGAGAAAAAAATAGACCTTAAGATTTTATTCTTAAGGTTTATAATATTTCCTTTTTTACTATTCTTCTAATAGCCAATTTATCACATTTTTATGAATTATACCATTTTGTGAAAAATCGAATTTATCCATTGTTAATACATATTTAGGATAATTATCATCTATTCCTTTAAATGCTCCAAATTCTCTTTCAACAACAGATTCGTCTGCTAAAATATACGCAACTTGAATATATATTTTCTCTTTAAATCTTGTTGCTATAAAATCTATTTCTCCATTTTCTAAATTTCCAACTTTAACATCATAACCTCTAGATAATAACTCATTATATACAATATTTTCTAAGTATGCACCTAGTTGTGGTCTTTTCCCAACATTCATTATTTGACCAAATCCTAAGTCTGTTAAATAATATTTATATTTCCCGTTTAATATTCTTTTCCCTCTGACATCATATCTATCAGCTTTATTTATTACCATAGCTTTTGCCATATACTCTAAATAGTTATATAAAGTTATTTTTGAAACATCTCTATCAGCTTTATTTGTAAAATAATTTGATAAACTTTCTGCTGAAAAATTCTGTGATGGTGTTGTAACTATATATTCTACTATCCTATTAAATAAATCTAAATCTTTTATATTAAATCTACTTATAATATCTTTTACTAAAATAGAATTATAAATATCTGACAAATAAGTTCTTGTTTGAATTTCATCTGTCATCATAAATCTTTGTGGCATTCCTCCCCAAACCATATAGTCATCAAAAGCTTCCTCAATATCTTTTCCTTCTGTTATTTTCTTTGCTTCACATACTTCTTTAAATGTAAATGGATAAACTTTAAAACTCACATATCTTCCTGCTATATGTGTAGCAAGCTCTCCTGATAATAAATCACTGTTAGAACCTGTAATAAATATTGAAACGTTTCTAGAAGCCTTAAATGAGTTTATTGCTTTTTCCCAATGTTCAACATTTTGAATTTCATCAAAAAATAAATAATATTTATCTTCATTTACTATTTTTTCCTTGATATAATTATGCAAATCCATGTCATCTTTTATAAATGCATAATCTTCATATTCAAAATTTATATATATTATTTGAGTCTCTGATATTCCTTTTTCTTTAAGTTCATCTATTATTTGTAACAATATAACAGATTTTCCACACCTTCTAACACCCATTATAACTTTTATTAAATCTTGGTCATAAAATGGTCTAATTTTAGATAAATATTTTTCACGAAAAATCATAATTTTCTCCTTTTATTCTTTTTCTTCTATTATATCGTAATATTTTTTATTTGTCAACCTTTTGTTTAGTACACTAAACAAAAATATGAAAGAAATGTGATAATGTCTTAAGTAAAGAAATGAGAAAATGTCCCAACTAAAAAATATTTGTTCTCTTAAATGATATAATTAAAGAATCATTTAAATTTAAGGAGGACAATATGAGAAAGGTGGAACTCTCATTG
>JAAVXM010000074.1 GCA_022790575.1 Clostridia bacterium
GTCAAAGATGAGTATATTTTTGATTTTATGGAATTGTCTGAACAACATTCAGAAAGAGAGTTAGAAGAAAGCTTAGTAAATAATATGAGAGCATTTCTAGAAGAAATGGGTGGAAATTTTGCTTTTATGGGAAGTCAATATCATTTAAATGTAGGTGGGGATGATTTTTATATAGATTTACTACTATATCATAGAAGTTTAAAAAGCTTAATTGCAATAGAATTAAAGATAGGAGAATTTAAACCTGAATTTGTTGGACAACTTCAATTTTATTTAACTGCATTAGATAAACAAGTAAAAATGGAGCATGAAAATCCGTCAATAGGAATTATAATATGCAAAAGCAAAAATAGGACAGTAGTAGAATATGCATTAAGTGATAGTGATAAGCCAATAGGAGTCTCTACATATCAAATAAGAGATACTTTACCAGAACAAATGAAAAATTTATTACCTTCACCAGAAGAAATAAAGAAAAGATTAGAAGGATTGAAATAACGATATTAATAGGAGAGAAATATGCTAATAAGTAGTTTAAGAATTAAAAATTACAGAGGATTAGATATTAATGTAGATACAATTGAAAAAGTTTCAATTATTATAGGGCAAAATGACAGTGGCAAAACTAATATATGTTCTGCAATAATGAAAGTACTGGATTATAGTAAAAGAAAAATCCCTTTTATATTAACGGATTCTACTAATTCAAATAAAGAAGACATAGAAATAGAGATAAAATTGACAGCAGATGATTTAACAAATGAACAATTAGCATTAGTTGGCAATTACATACACATTGATGATAATAAAAAATATATTATTGTAAAATTGACATCAAAATATAATGAAGATACATTGGAATATGAAGATACGTTATTTTATGGAAATCCTAAGATGGATTTTGAAGAAATTAGAGCAAATATACAAACACAGTTGGATAAGGTTTTAGCAATAGTGTATATTAATCCAGTATATGATATAGAAATATCTAAAAAAGAATTTTTTAAGTTTAAAGAAAGCGATAATAAAGAAAAAGGACTGTTTTTTAGTGATAACATAACGACTGAAATATCGAATTTAAATAGTAGTATACAAAATGAACAGATAATTAATGACATACAAAGAGAAATAAATGAAAAGGGTGAATTTTCAGAGTTATTTGAAGATTTGAAATTTAAAGTAATGCCAAACATAAAAGAGGAGAACATTTATAAATCACTTAATGTTAATGCTTACGATATTGAAGATAATGAATTTGATAATATTGGAGACGGAAAGAATAAGATATTCTCAATGATTTTAAAATCTAAAATTTATAATGATAATAAGAAGAAAATATTCATAATTGAAGAACCTGAAAATCACTTATATGTATTATTACAAAAGGTGTATATTAGTGCCTTGTTAAAAATGAATCCTAGCCAGTTAATCATAACAACACACTCTCCATATACAATTGACTTTGAAAAAACTAATCAAATTATAAAAGTATCGTATGATCCAATTAATAAAGAAAGAAAAATATTTAACTTTAATAAAATAAACAATGAGGACTTCAAGAAGTTTGGATATTTGATAAATGTTGAAGTTGCAGAAATGTTATATTATAATAACGTTCTTCTTATAGAAGGAGATTCTGAAAAATATTTCTATAGTTTATTAATGGCAAAAGATAATAATTTTTGTAAAATGGTTAATGAGAAAAGATTTGGAATATATGCAGTTAATGGTATAGCATTTAAAACTATAAAAGAACTTTTGGAAAAGTTAGGAATTACTGTTTATATAAAAACAGATAACGATATATTTAAAGTACCTAAGGTAGAAGAGTATAGATATGCAGGATTAGAGAGATGTATGCAATTTTTAAGTGATGATATAAAAGAAGAATTAAAAAAATTATTAAATGTTGAAAAGTTAGAATTTAGATTTACAGATATAGATTCTAAACCACAAGTAATAGAGAGCAAAATTTCAGATATTTGCAAGTTATTGAGAAAGAACAATATTATTTTTTCTCAACATAATGAAGGTTTTGAAAGAGATTTTATAGAATATATAAAATTAAATGAAAAAAATGAAGTAACAGAAGAGGCTATAAAATTCTTAAAACAAGCAAAATTGAAAAACTTACATTATTTTATTGATGAATATAATATAGATATAACTGTAAATGATAATAATAAAAATTCAGTATTGGTAGGATTTTTATATGATTAACTTGAATGAAGAAGTAAAAAGAATATTAGATGATGAACAAAATAGTATTATATCTTCAAAGAAAAAGTATATTTATGTCTCTGCTTGCCCACGGTTCTGGAAAAACATATACAGTTGTAAGAAGAATTGAAAATGAATTACAGGAAATAGAGGATTATAAAGGAATTGTTGCATGTTCCTTTACAAAAGAAGCATCAGAAGAATTAAAAAATAGAATAAATAAGAAAATAAACTTAGAAAATTGTTTTGTTGGAACAATAGATTCTTTTGTTAAAAATATAATATGCATGTTTGTTAATAGAGCCTTAAAAGAATGTGATAAATTCAATAAACAAGTTATGATAAAAAACAATATTAATTTTCCAGAAGATAATGTAAAGATAAATGGAAAGTATCTATGTAAAAACAATCGGACGTTATTTAACAGTAAACGAATTAGTAAGATTTTATGATATATATCAGAATTATCAGAAGGTGGGTAATCAATATTATAATGAATGGCTAGAAAAATTAAAAAATAATGAATATGAAATTTCATTTCCATCATATTTTTTTGCAAGTTATATTGTTAAAATGGAAATATTCAAAAATTGGTTTAATAATAAATATAATACTATTTATATTGATGAAGCACAAGATTTGAATTATTTCCAACACTATTTTTTTGATATATTAAAAAAGTATACTAGTGTAAATATAGTTATGGTAGGAGATGCAAATCAATCAATATACCAATTTAGAGGAGCTAGACCAGAGTTATTTAGGAAACTAATTGAAAAAGGGTACTTTGAGTATAAAATAGATGTTAGTGTAAGATGTCATCCAAGTATAATATACTATGCAAATAGAATATTTGATAAATCTATAACGAAAAAATTTAATACCGATTCAAAAGTACAAATGATAGATTATATTGATAAAGAATTTTTAAATAGTTTACCTAATAATACTTTCATATTAACAGAAAGTAATAAAAAAGCACAAGAAATATACGAATTATATAAACAAGATTTTGATATTATTTATACTAAAAAACTTGATTTAGATAATAAAAGATATAATGATTATTATCTTAATAGTGATATTTTAGATGAATTATTAAAATATTATTTGAATTATGATAATGTTTTAGATAAATATAAATACCCATTTGAAAAAATAGAACCATTATTGCACAATTGTAACACAAAGATTAAACAAAGGGAATTTCAAATTGATAAAAATACTAATTTAGTAGAGTTTTTATCAAATAGTTGTAACGTTTTAGGAATACAAATAAGTTTAGAAACACTAAAAGAAATACAAAGTAAAATAGAAGATGAAAAATATAAATATAATTACTATATTGTAGAAAAGCAAAATAGAATTATGACTATACATTCTTCTAAAGGATTAGAAAATGATAATGTTATTATAATACTTGACAATAAATATAATAAAATAAATGATGAATTTAAAAATAAATTATTTGTTGCTATAACAAGAGCAAAGAATAATGTATATATCTTGTGTGAAAATAACAATGAAATATCTGAATTTATAAATAATCTATTAAAATAAGAATAGAATTTTAACTGTTAAGGTTAGAAGAATTAAATTGTAAAAGAAAATAAATATATGAAAGAGGGATAAAATTTATGGATGAAAAATTTATAGATATAGCAATTGAAATTAGTAGAAAAGCTAAATATCCTTATGGTGCTGTTGTAGTAAAAGATGGTGAAATAATTGGTAGAAGTGATGATAAAACATTAATGGAAACAAGTATGTATTCTCATGCAGAACTAGAAGCAATAGAAAGTGCATCTAAAAACAAAAATTTATATGGAGATTTAAAAGGTGCAATTTTGTATGTATCGTGTGAGCCTTGTATGATGTGCATGGGCGCTATACTTTATGAAGAGTTTTCAAAAATTGTTTATGCTGCAACATTACAAGATAGCAATGATAACTATTGCCCAGAAATGATTACAGATATAGATGTATTATCAAAGTATGGCAAAAATAAAATTGAAATTATAAAAGAATTACATAGAGATAAAGCAGTAGAAATATTAAAGCAAAGAGGAGAATGTTAATATGGATATAGAAATCAAAAAGGCTGATATTACATATTTAAAGGATATTCAAAACTTAAATAATCAATTATTTGAGTTAGAGTATAACAATTTTGATTCTGCATTAAAAGTAGGTTGGACTTTTGAAGAAAAAGGAACAAGCTATTTTAAAGATATGCTAGAGAATGAAATTGTTTATATTGCATTAGATAAAGATAATGTAGTGGGATATTTAGCAGGAAGTATTAATATACAAGGAAGTTATGTAACAAAATCATTGGCAGAAGTAGATAATATGTTTGTATTAGAGGAATATAGAAAATATGGAATAGGCACGAAACTAATTGGTGAATTTAAAGAATACTGCTTGCAAAATAAAATTGAAGAATTAAAGGTTACAGCATCTGCAAAGAATATTAATGCTATAAGTTTTTATAAGAGAAATGGATTTAATGAGTTTGAAACAACATTAAAACAAGAAGTAAAATCTAATAATTTTGAAAAAATAATACATAAGACTTTAGATTATAGTTTTGCGAGTGGCTGGCTTGAAAAATTAAAAAAGTATTGGTGGAGTAAAGATATAGAGAAAGCAACATCCTTATTTGCAAAAACAACATTTTATCAAGAAACACCATTTATGAAACCATATACAACATTTGATGAAATAAAACAAGAATGGCAACATATTAAAAATCAAGATATAAAAAATATTGAATTTAAAATATTAGCTATAGACAACAATGTTGCAATAGTAGAATGGTTATTTGAAAGAGATGTAACAACATTTGACGGGATTTATGAAATAAAATTTAATGATAATATGGAGTGTATTTATTTTAAAAGTTGGGAAATGGAAAAATAGGAGGAAATTTATAATATGGAATATTTAGATGTCGTTGATGAAAATAATAATTTAACAGGAAAAACAGA
>JAAVXM010000009.1 GCA_022790575.1 Clostridia bacterium
CTGTTATTAGATACATATAATCTTTTTCTGTCACTATCCATGGTAGTCCTTCATTATCTCCACTTTTATCAATATTCTCTGCTGGGATTTTCGCATTATTTTTTAATTCACTATCTAATTTGCCTAAATCTATTCTTGTCCCATCTTCATTTATTCTTGACGCTGTCACTGCTAACTTTACTTTTTCCTCAAACTCTGCCTTCGATGAGTTATTTTTTGCATTTTGTGCTTGATTTATTATTCCATTCTCTCCTGTTAGCATAGCTATACTTGTCCCTGCCAATATCAATAATACTATAAGTGTGACCACTAACACCATTAGCATTATTCTTTTTTATTTTCTTACCTTCATTACTTTTCCTCTATTTTGTATACTTTTTGTCACACATAAATATTCTAAAATCCAATGTTTTCAACATAAAAAAATAAGAGTACTCCAATAAAATCTCTTTTATTGAAATGCTCCTAACAAAATACTTTTTATTCTGGCTTTTGTATGTCTTCATCTTTTACTATATTAAAGTTATATTCATATTCATTTACATGATATCCATTATTATCATTTACTGCTCTTAATACTAATCCTGTTTTTTTGTCTATATACAAAGTATTATTATCTTTCTTGCTTTCTAATATGTAACATTCTTTACCATTGCACTCCCCTGTTTTTAGTCCTTTAAAAATTGATTCCATAATTTCTAAATGTAATGGTTTTAGATAGTGTGTTATAGGTTCTGTGGTTACTTCATAATCTACTGTTTTAGTTTCTATATCATTTTCCCTGAAAATTGTTGTTGCTTGCTCTCCATCTTTATAACAACTACTTTCTTCTTTATTTCCATATTTATAATTTGTAATATTTGTTAGACTTTTTTTGTCTTTATTATATTTCTCACTTGCCATTATTCCATCTTTTGAATATGTTATTGCTTTCATATAATAATTATTTTCATCAAAATATTCTGCACATTTTTTATTTAAGTTTACTTTTACAAAAACTCTCCTTCCTACAATAATTCCAAATAATATTATTATTGCTAATATTATTATTGATATTTTTGAATATTTTTTTTGTTCCATAGATTTCTCCTTTTCTTTTTTTAATAAGAAGAGGCAAAATGCCTCTTCTCCTACTGAAAAAAACAAAATGTATAGTTATATCTTATCTAGGATACTTGCTATAATCATTCATGCATTAATATTTATGCATAGTAAATGAATCCAGAATAAGCAAATCCAGTTGCAGTTCCAGTTTCACTAGTACCCAAAATCAAATAATAGTTACCAGCAGCTAAATTACTAGTAGTAATAATATTACTGGTCCCTTTGATGTTGTACTTGGTCCAAACAGGCAATCTAGATGTCGAATTTGCAGAATAAATCTCCAAATACGAATAGAAGTTGGGATTATTTGCGACAGGACGTGCAGAATAGTTAATCTTAACTTTGGAATTTCCACCTACAGTAAAGTTGACTCTTACTGTAGAATATGAAAGTCCATCAAATTGTGCAAGATTACTACTTGCAGGAATCGCAACTTCTACATTGCCTGTTGCACTAGACACATCAGTGTCAACTGCAAATGCTGTAACTCCACAGCAAGCCATGGCAAAAATTGCCATAAGCAAGCTTATACTTCTCTTAAACAAATTCTTCACAATGATGTCCTCCTTAAAAGCTGTTTGTTTTTTCCAGTAGTAATTAAAATATAAGATATTTCTTCTCATATTTTAACTCATTTGAATTTACAACTATACTATATCAAACAAAACCCTCTATGTCAATACACTAGTTTAAAAAAATAAACCACATTGCTATTTTGTATATTTTTTGTCACACATAAATATTCTAAAATCCAATGTTTTCAACATAAAAAATAAGAGTACTCCAATAAAATCCCTTTTATTGAAATCCTCCTAACAAAATACTTTTTATTCTGGCTAGTGTTTCTTATCTTCCATCTTCTTCTTTCCCTCATATTATTCCCTTTGAAGCTATTAACTAATATATTCGTTAGCATATAAATTAATTTCTTTTATATCTTTTTGAGTTTCTGGGTTATCAATCTTAAAATGCGCTAAAAATCTCTCTGTCATTCTACTAATATAATTTTTCTCTTTTACATATTGTAAATTTCTTGCGAAATAATAGTTAAAAATAAAAGCAACTTTTCTAACATAATCATCAAAAACTGTTTTCACATCTACTTTATTTATCATTCTATTATTAAAAAAATCTTCTTTAACTTTTTCATTAATATTAGCATTTCTAATATAGTCTCCATCGAATACAGTATCAGGATTTTCTTGTAACATCACTTCGAAAATGTCTGTTTTGTCGCTATCTCTTATAAGTTGACAATGTAGTAATGTATGTTCATCTAAACCTGGTTCAATTTCAAACTGTCCATGGTTTTTAATAGCTCTTTCTATTATATGGTAGTATTTGTCATCTTTTACAAAATATGCTATAAAGCCATCTTTAAATAACAAATTTACACCTGCTTGACAATGGTCTATACTTTTATAATCTATAAAGGTGCCATATCTCTCAATTTGTACAAATCTACCAATATCATGGAGTAATCCTATTATCCCTGCTAGTTCAATGTCTTCATTACCTAAACCTTGGAATTCAGCAAATTTCATATTAACTTTCATTACTCTAATCATATGCGCAACTTTTAGTCCTATCATTTCATTTTTTAAATCATATCTTTTTATAAATTCATTGAATTGTTTTCTGGTGTATTCTAAATCTATCATTTACTTTCTCCTTATTGGTAAAGGTTTACTAAAGTCTTCACTTTTTATTATAATTTTAGTCTTCACATTCTTTGCAATGAGAACAATGTCCACTACATTCATGTTCATTTTCTTCTTCAACAAATTCATATATATCTTCTTGTATATATGCAACATTTTTTTCTAATTCAGCTATTCTTTTTTCTAATTGTTCTATTTTTTCTATCATCTCTTTTTCTGTCATTATTTTTCCCTCCTTTCACTTCTATGTATCTATATAACAAAAATGGAAATAATGTTTAATCAATATTTCCATTTTAGTATTATTATACTCTTTCCATATATTCACATGTACGAGTATCTATTTTTAATATGTCACCAATATTTATAAACATAGGAACTTGTAATTCTAATCCTGTTTCTAATGTTGCTGGCTTTCCTGATGTTGTAGTTGTATTTCCTGCAAATCCTGGTTCAGTATATGTTACTTCTAACTCAACAAATGTAGGTGGCTCAACTGCAAATATTTTTCCTTTAAATGAAAGTACTGATACTTCCATGTTTTCTTTTAAGTATTTTAAACAGTCTCCTAAATCTTCTTTATTTAATGGCATTTGGTCATATGTCTCATTATCCATAAAATAATATAAATCTCCATCATTATATAAGTATTGCATTGTTTTCTTCTCTATTTCTGCTCCTGGATATTTATCTGATGGGTTAAATGTTTTTTCTAAAACAGACCCTGTTATAACGTTTTTTAGTTTTGTTCTTACAAATGCAGCTCCTTTTCCTGGTTTTACATGTTGAAATTCAACTACTCTATATACTCCTCCATCCATTTCAAATGTTGTTCCATTTCTAAAATCTCCTGCCATATATACTCCTGCCATATTTAATTTCTCCTTTCAATTTATTTACATAATTCAAACTCTTTCCATTTTACACTATATTTGCCTAAAAATCAAGACTTTTATTTTAATTTTATTATTTTATAATTGTATATCTTTTAGGTGACATTGTCAATATTTCAGCTCCACCTTTAGTTATTTGTACTGTATCTTCAATTCTGACTCCATACTTTCCTGCAATATATATTCCTGGTTCATTTGTAATTACCATATTTTCTTTTAAAATATTTTCAGAATTTATCCCTAGTGCTGGTGCTTCATGTACTTCTAGTCCTACCCCATGCCCTAATGCATGAATTAAGTCATAATTGTTTAACCTGAAGTCATTATCTACCATTTTTGCAATTTGCTTAGTATTTGCATTTTCTCTCATATCTTTTAAAACTTGCTCTTGGTTTTTCAATACTAATTCATATATTGGCTTTACTTCTTCTAAAACCTTTCCTACAAAAAATGTTCGTGTCATATCTGAACAATATCCATTTACTTTACATCCCATGTCTATTGTTATTATATCTTCTTTTTGTATTTCTCTATCTGTTGGTATTGCATGTGGTTTAGATGAATTCTCTCCTGATGCTACTATTGTATCAAAGGCCACTCCCTCAGCATGTTTATAGTAATAGTCATCAATTTCCCTTGCAATCATTTTTTCTGTCATTCCTGGTCTTATATAATTTAATATATATTCATAACAGTCATCTGTTATTTTACATGCCTTTTTTATGTTTTCTAATTCTTCTTCATCTTTTATCTGTCTTTGCTTTTCTATCATGTTTTCTGTTTCAACAAGATTATTTATTTTGTATTTATGCATATATTCTTTGTATTTTGCATATGTAACATAGTTTTCTTCAAATCCTACATTCTCACAAAACATGAAAAAGTTTTCATAGTCTTCTAATGTTAATCCTCTTACATCATATACAACTATCTCATCAAATAATGTTAGTGTATTATGAACATCTTCTATATATCTTCCATCAGTCAAAAATATATTTTCTTTTCTTGTTGCTAATAATATCCCTTCTGCTTGAATATTTGTTAAATACCTTATATTTACAGGGTTTGATACTATCATTCCTTGCAAATCCAAACTTAACATTTTATTTCTAAGCCATTGCATTTTTTTGTTCATATTCTATATCATTCCTTCCTAAAGGCTCAAACTTTGTTGGAAAAAATTTAATTTTTCAACTTCTATCTTTTATACATACCTAGTGTGAAAATTGTCATCAAAGCATTAACTAGTATATCAAATGGAACAAATATACTTACAAAAGTTGCTATTACTATAAATGGTCCAAATGGTATGTATTCGTCTGATTTTTTTATTTTGCTAACTATTAATATTACTCCCATAATTGCTCCAACTAAAAATGCAATCATTGCAATTATAATTATATTTGTCAAACCAAAATATAATCCTAATGCTCCCATTAGTTTTACATCACCTAACCCCATTGCCTCTTTTCCATATATTAGTCCTCCAATTAAGGTTATTGCTAAAAATATTCCTCCTCCTGCTAACATTCCAAATAACATATCTATTGTTATCGCAACATTTGAGGCTCCATATAAAAAGGCGATTACTAAACCTATTTCAAACATTGTTAAATTTAGTCTATTTGGTATTATTAATAATTTATAATCTATTACAAATGCTGATACTAACATTGGTGCTAGTATTAAATATTTTATTAGATTCAAGTTTCCAATAAATGTATTTTGTATTCCATATCTATATACTAAAGCTATATATATTATTAGCATTATTGCCATCAATATATAATTGGGCTTATAGTTTATCTTATATTCTCTAAATATTTCTTTTGAAAATACTTTTTTATATTCTGGTAGTCTTCTATTCATCCAGTCTACAAATTGTCCTACTGCTAATCCCATGATTGCAGCAACTAGATAATATCCTATGTGTACATCATTTATATACATTTTTTATTTAGTATGTCTCCATACTCCCCTTCCTTTGTTATTTTTTTATTGTTTTATTGTTTTTTTATATTTGTCTTTTATCGCTTTTTCAATTGGTCGTTTTAACATTGTAATCCATATATCTTTTTCTGCTATAGGCTCTACTAATATTGTAAACATTTTACATCTATTCCCACCTATTATGTCTGTAAATATTTGGTCTCCTACTACTCCTATTTGTTCTGCTCTTTCTTGTAGTATTTTTTGTACTTTCTTAAATCCTGATTTTAAAGGTTTTTTTGCAAAATGATTATATTCTACTCCTAATCTTTCTGCAACTTCTTTTACTTTGTCTCTTTTATTAGAATTTGACAATATGTGTAATTTTATTCCATTTTCTTTTAGATTGTTTGCCCAACTAATTATTTCTTTGTCTAAATTTCTGTCATAATCTATTAGTGTATTGTCAACATCTAGTATTAGTGCTTTTATTTGATTTTCTTTTAAAAACTCTAGTTTGATTTCTTTTACATTATTAAAGTCTGCTCTTGGATAGAATATCATTTATACTTTGTATGATTTATTTTAATTATAAATAATCATACTCTCCTTTCTCATAATTTATTATATCTTAACAATCTCTGCTATTTTTGTCAATATTTATTTTTCAAGTTGCATATAAATTTTGTAGTCTCTTAATATCTTTCTAACATACATATTTGTTTCTTTATATGGTATGTTTTCTATGTCAGTTCCATCTGGTTTGATTATCCCTTCTCTTATCCATTTGTCTACATTCCCGCTTCCAGCATTATATGCTGCTAATGCGACTTCTATGCATTTATATTTTTCTAATAGATTTGATATGTATTTTGTTCCTATATTTATATTTAAATCAGGTTCCATTATATTTTCTTCTGTTATTTCTATTCCTTGTTTATCTGCAACTTCTTGTGCAGTTGAATACATAAGTTGCATTAACCCTTTTGCATTTTTATTTGATTTTGCACTTGCATTGAAATTGCTTTCTGCTTTTATTAATGCATATATTAACTCTTCTTCAACATTATATTCTTGTGCATATTTACTTACATATTCTGAATAATCTTTTTTATATATTATTTTCATCATTTGTTTATTACCTATTGCCACTGCTATAATTATTATTGCTATTATAATAATTACTATTAACAGTTTTTTTTTCATATTCTTTCTCCTTCTTGAAATAAGATACTTTTGTGTTTATTATTTTTTATTCTATTTACAGTCATACCAATTTGCTGCTTCTGATACATCTGATATTAATGGAACACTTAATTGAGTCGCACTTTCCATGTGTTGTTTTATTATTTCTTTTACTTCTTCTATTTCATCAAGTGATACTTCTAATAATACTTCATCATGCACTTGAAGTACTATTTTAGATTTCATATTTCTTCTTTTTAATTCTTTTAATACATTTATCATTGCAATTTTCATTATATCTGCTGCTGTTCCTTGTATTGGTGTATTCATTGCTACTCTATTTCCAAATTGACGTACCATATAATTAGTTGATTTTAATTCTGGTATATATCTTCTTCTTTTGAATAATGTCTCAACATATCCATTTTCTTTTGCTTGTTCTACTATTTCTTGCATGAATTTTTTTATTCCTGAATATTGGTCTAGATATTGTTCTATATACTGTTTCGCCTCTTTTCTTGGTATGTGCAATTGTTCCCCTAGCCCAAAGTCACTTATTCCATATACAATTCCAAAGTTAACTGCTTTTGCATTCCCTCTTTGCTCTTTTGTTACTTCTTCTATTGGTACATTAAACACCTTTGACGCCGCTTGTTTATGTATGTCTTCTCCATTTGCAAATGCTTGTACCATGTGCTTATCATTTGATATATGTGCTAATACTCTTAGCTCTATTTGCGAATAATCTGCATCTATGTATACTTTTCCTTCTTCTGGTTTGAATACTTTTCTTAGTCTTTTTCCTAGTTCAAATCTTGTTGGTATATTTTGAAGGTTTGGCTCTGTTGAACTTATTCTTCCTGTTGCTGTTATTGTTTGATGGAAAAATGAATGTATTCTATGTGTTTTTGGATTTATATATGGCTTCATTCCTTCAACATATGTTGAATTGAGTTTCATTAATTGTCTATATTCTAATATTTTTTCTATAATTGGATGTTCATTTCTTAATTTTTCTAATACATCTCCATCTGTTGAATATCCATTTTTTGTTTTCTTTACTATTGGTAGTTTTAACCTTTCAAATAAAATCTCTCCTAATTGCTTTGGAGAATTTATATTGAATTCTTCCCCACATAATTCATATATATCTTTTACTAGTATTTCTAATCTGTCTTTTATTTCTCTTCCATATGATTCTAATTCTTCTATATCAATATACATTCCATTCCATTGCATCTCTGCTAATACTTCTACTGTAGGTATATCAATATTTTTGAATAGTTCTACTGCCTCTATTTCTTCTAGTTTTTTCATTGTTACTTCTACTAGTTGATATATCTCCTGCGCATATAAACAATTTGTAACTTTGCTTCTGTCTTCTTTATTTTCTTTTTCTATGTCAAATAATGATGTTTGTTTTTCATCTTCTTCTATTCCATAGTTTTGTAAAATTTCACTATTTTCTATTTCTAAATAGTCTCTTACTATAACATCTATTGCATATTTACTTGTTGGATTTAATATATATGTTGCAACTTTCGCATCATATACTATGTTTTTTATTGTTATTCCTATTTGTTTTAATAAAATATAGTCTTCTGCTAAGTCATACCCATATTTTTCAATACTTTCATCTTCGAAAAGTTCTTTTAATTGTTGCTCAAATCTTTCATGTTTTGCTATATAATAAATTTTATTTTCACTATATATACTTATTCCTTTTATCGCTTTTTTTATTATTTTTTCTGGAGATAGGTCTTCTTCAAGCTCTAAATAATAATATAATTTTCCTTTTAGTTTTGGTATTTCTGTTGTTTCTATTATTTCTAGCTTTGTTTCTTCTTTTGGTACTACTGGTTTTATTCCTTCTTTTAGTTCAAACCTTTCTATGTATCTATTAAAACGTAATTCTTCAAATATTTTTAGTACTACTTCTTTATTCCATTCCTGTACTTTTAAGTCTTCTGTTTTGCTTTTTATTGGTACATTTGTATCTATTGCTCCTAGTTTTTTAGAGAGTTCTGCCATTTCTTTGTTATTTATTACATTTTCTTTTTGCTTTCCTTTTAAGTCATCTTTTCCTTCTTCTATACTTTTATATAGTTCTTCTATTGTATGATATTTCTGTATTAATGATATTGCTGTTTTTGGACCTATTCCTGGAATTCCTGGTATGTTATCTGATGTATCTCCTTGTAGACCTTTTACTTCTATTAATTGCTCTGGTTCTAATCCATATTCTTCTACTATTCTTTTTCTATCATAATCTTCTGTTTCCGTTTTTCCTCCTTTTGTTCTTGGTATTCTTATTTTTATATTATCACTTGCAAGCTGAAATGTGTCTCTATCCCCTGAAAGAATTGTTACTTCTAGTCCATCTTTTTCTCCTCTTTTTGCAAGTGTTCCTAATATATCATCTCCCTCATATCCTTGTTGCTCAATTATTGTTATATTCATCTCTTTTAATATTTCTTTTATTGTTGGCATTTGTTGTGCGAGTTCTTCTGGCATTCCATGCCTATTGGCTTTATATTCTGAATACATCTCATGTCTTAATGTTGGTCCTTTTAAGTCAAATGCTACTGCAATGTATTGTGGTTCTATATCTTCTAATATCTTAAATAGTATTGCTAAAAAACCATATATTGCATTTGTGTATCTTCCATCTTGTGTTGTTAACATTTTACTTCCCATTATCCCATAAAATGCTCTGTTCATTATGCTATTACCGTCTATTACTACTAACTTTTCCACTTTTTTTCTCATTCCTTTCTTTGTGTCGTCTATCTTCTTGTTTTATTTTTTATTCAATATATCATATATATTGTAAAAAGTCCACCAAATGAGTAAAAGTTTCTAATTAGCTTGTTCCAAGGTTTTAACAATTTCTAATAAGTATATATATTTGCTTTAAGTTACCCAATTAAAAATTAAAAAGCAAACTATCTCTAGTATGCTTTCTAATTTTTAACAAGATATTGTTAATATATTTCCATTGTTATCAAAAATAACAAATTCATCTTTACCATAAAAAGTTTATTGTAATTATATTAAGTATTTATTCTTAATCTTTCCCCAATATAAATTAAATTAACATTTCTTATATTATTTAAAGCTGCAATATTTTGCACACTTGTTCTATATCTTAAAGCCAACTCACTTAAAGTATTTCCTGGTTGAACTGTATATATTATATGGTTTGCAGTATAAATTTGACTATTTGTTGGATTTCCATTTATTGGTACTTTTATTTGTTGACCTGGAAATATCAAATTCGGATTTTGTATTCTATTTAAAATAACTAATTCATTAACTGTTGTTCCATATCTTCTAGCTATTCCACTAAGGGTATTTCCTGATTGAACAATGTATTCTGTGTCATGGTTATAATTATTGGGGTCTCCATTTTGTACTATTTGTGTTGTATCATTTAGAAGAATCTCATTTGTAAATTTGTCTCTATCTACATATCCATTTATTCCAGGAACTTCTCCTTGGTTTGTATATTGAAATCCCTCCCAATATTCCCAATTAGTTTGACGTGGAACTTCTACTCCATATTCAGCAATCCATAATGGGTAATTATTAGATAGCTCTACTCCAAAAATATTTGCTGCTGCATAAGTGTCACTGTATACTATTACCTCTTTTCCTGTAATTGCTTTTACTCTTTCTAAAAATGCTACAGAAATGTCATTAATCTCTTCAACACTTAAATCTCCAAATACTTCAAAATCCATAGCCAATTTACAGTCAGGACTTGTATTTGATATTACTGATGCAAAAAATTCTGCTTGTTCAATAGCTTCTCTTTCATTTGTTGCTGTCAAAAAATGATAAAAACCAACTTTTAATCCATTAATTTTTGCATTATTATAGTTGATTTTAAAATATGAATCTATGATGTTATTTCCTTGGCTAGACTTTATGTACACTATATCTATTCCTGCATTTTTTACCCTGTTATAATCGATATATCCTTGCCAATTACTAACATCCATACCTTCATATATTTGATTACTTGATGCAGTTGTAGCAAATACACTTAATGGTATAATTAATGTTGCCACAGCTGCAATAAAACATACTTTTAATTTCATTATTTACCTCCAATCATATTATATTATGATTAGAGTTCATATAAAGTAGCTTGTATTTTTAATTTTATTTTAGAACTATTTCCTTTTTAGTAAATTCAAATGACATTTCTTTTAATATTGAATTTTCAATACCTTTATTTCTATATTCAGATTTTATATAAATATTGCTAGTTTCAAAATTACTATCTTTTATTATATCTTTTTCATTGAAAAATCCTATCAATTCGTTTTTTAGATATATTAATTGTATATGTTTCGAATTTTCTTTCATAAATTTGCTGAGTAACTTTTTTTGGTTTTGTTCATCCCATTTTTTATTTTGTTTTTCATATTCCTCTTTTTTTAGATTATATATAAACTGCATTTCTTCTTGGTTTCCATTTTTATAATACCTTATTTCTAAATCTGGCACATCTCTTCCCAGTCTGATTTTTCTTTCTATTTCTTTGTTATGAAGTTCAGCAACTTTTATATCAGTGTTCTCACGTTCTTTAGTGAAGTTTATATCTAAAGAAAATATACAACCACAGTATTTTTGCATGTATAGTCCTCTTTCTCTTGCTTCTTGTTGACCTTCTTTAAATCCTATTCTAAAATCTCTATATAAAAATTTTAGTTGATATTTTTTCCCAATCTCTTCTCCAAGTTCTTTTATTGCATTATGATTTTGATATGGACTTATTAATAGTGTTGTTGAAAAAGTATCATATCCATTTTCTTTAGCATATTTTGCTGTTTGCTCTAATCGAACTCTATAACAATAATTTACACATCTATTATTTAAATCATCTATTACATTTTTACAAAATTCTTTTAACCCATATTTTTCTTCTATTATTGTATTTATATTTATATTTTTTGTATATTCTTTTAATGTGTCTCTTCTTAATTTATATTCTGCATATGGATGTATATTGGGGTTAAACCAATATATTGTTGGTTCTATCCCTTCCTGTCTTAGACTTTTTATACAATATACACTACATGGTGCACAACATGTATGTAATAATAGTTTCATATTTACTATCATTCCTCCTTGAGTGATTATTCTAAATATGAGTACCCTAAATGAGAATATGCTTCTGGCATAACTACTCTTCCTCTTGGTGTTCTAGATATAAATCCTATTTGAATTAAATATGGTTCATATACGTCTTCTATTGTATCTATTTCTTCTCCTAGTGTTGTTGCTATTGCATCTATTCCTACTGGTCTGCCTCTATATTGTGTTATCATAACTTTTAACATTCTTCTATCTACTTCATCTAATCCTAGTTCATCTATCTCTAATTTTTTTAATGCATGTTTTGTTATTTCTAATGTTATTGCTCCATCTCCTAAAACTGCTGCATAGTCTCTTACTCTTTTTATTAATCTATTTGCTATTCTTGGTGTTCCTCTTGACCTTTTTGCTATTTCCATTGCTGATTCCTTATCTATTTGTACATTAAGTATATTTGCTGACCTAATTACTATTGTTGATAATTCTTCTGGTGTGTATAACTCTAATTTGTGTACTATTCCAAATCTGTCTCTTAATGGTGTTGTTAATGAACCTGCTTTTGTTGTTGCTCCTATTAATGTAAATTGTGGTAAATCTATTCTGATTGATTTTGCACTTGGTCCCTTTCCTATTACAATGTCTAATGAGAAGTCCTCTAATGCTGGATATAATATTTCTTCCACATTTTTGCTTAATCTGTGGATTTCATCAATAAATAATACATCATATTGTTGTAAATTTGTTAATATTGCAGCTAAATCTCCTGGTCTTTCTATCGCTGGTCCAGATGTTACTTTTATATTTGATTTCATTTCATTTGCTATTATATTTGCTATTGTTGTTTTCCCTAAACCTGGTGGTCCATAAAATAAACAATGGTCTAATGCTTCTTTTCTTTTTTGTGCAGCTTCTATATATATTTGCATGTTTTCTTTTACTTTTGTTTGTCCTATATATTCTTTTAATATTTGTGGTCTTAATGTATTCTCTAATCTTTCTTCCTGTGAATTTTCTAATTCTGGTCTTGTTATAAAGTTCTCTTCCATTTCTTTTTCTCCTTATTTCACAGAAATTATATCAAATTTATTATGTTTTTTCAATATTTTCTATCTATATTTATTTGTTATTAATTTTATACTTTTCACAACAAAAAAGCCTTCATTATAATATAATAATGAAGGTTTTTTTATATTTACTATCTTTCCATTTCTTTATCTTCTCTTCTTTTGCTCACTCCTTCGGTTGTCTCTATTGTATTTCCTTTACTTGTTTCTCTAACTTTACTTGTCTTCTTTTTTGATACTAATTCTATACCATTTCTGTTTCTTGATAATTCTGATATATCTTCTAATGATAATCCACTTCTTTTGGCTATAGCAACAAAATTGTCTGATGATATGTCATCTACAACCATATTAGCATCTTCTATTGGACTTGTAAAATTATGAATTAATTCTCTTATTCCTTCTATTAATGCTCCCATTTTTTATATCTCCTAACTTTTAATTAACTTCTTTTTTATTTAACTACATTATTATTCTAACATATTTTTCTTATAAAATCAAGCTTTTTATCGATTTTTAGTTTTCATAAGTAACATTTTATAATCTCTGCACATCTTTTTGTTGCCATTTCTAAAAATTCTTCATATGTTATTACATTATTTCCATTTGGGTTATCTGAAATACTCCTTATAACTATTAATGGTATTTTATCTAATGTACATACTTGTGCTATTGCTGCACTTTCCATATCTATGGCCTCTGCTTGGAATTTTGTTCTTATCTTTTCTTTCATCTTTGTATCAACACAAAATATATCTCCTGATGCGATAACTCCTATTTTTATTTTGAAATCCTTTGTTTTTAAATTTTCTATGGTTTGTACCATTTTTTCTAAAAGTTTAGTGTCACATTCCACATTTTCTCCAATGTTGCTAATATATCCTTTAGGGTGTCCAAATGCTGTTATATCAAAATCATGTTGTACTATTCTATTTCCTATTACAATGTCTCCTATATTTAATTCATTATTTGCAGCTCCAGCTACACCTACATTTACTACTGATTTTATGCAAAATGTATTTATTAATATTTGAGTTACTCTTGCTGCATTTACCTTTCCGACTCCTGATTCTACTAATACTACTTTTTCATCATTAATTTTTCCTATAATAAATTTTAATTCATAAATTTCTTCCTCTTTTATATCTGTCATTATGTCTTTTATTGCCTGTACTTCTTCTTTCATTGCAGCTATAATTCCATACATTTCTTGTTTCCTCCACTTTTTCACTATTTTTATAACATTATTATATTTTTAATTTTATTTGTCAATACTTAAATCATACAAATTTTATTTATTGTTTGTTTTGATTACCTATTATGGACTAATTGACTATCCATGTAAATCGTGTTATACTATTATCATAACTCGTTTTTCGAGAATTACAAGGAGGAATAACTATGACAACATTGGAAAGACAAAAAAAGGCTGAAGAACATAATCTGCCTCAAAACATTGGGAGACACATTAAAGCTACTCATCACTTTTATTTTCGAGGTAATGAGACTGCTGAAATCGTTGGCTGGGGACTGAGACCTGATAATGGTCGTCCCATTTACTACATCAGATATGATAATGGTGAATGTACTAAAATCACTGCTGGCGAACTCCTTAACTGCATTGGGTATACTTTTGTTGACTAAGCCAATCCTCAGAAACGTTCAATTAAGCGAAATCCCCTATGCGTATTGATTATCTCAATATGCATAGGGGATTTGTCTTATAATTGTATTGTATTTTCTGTTATTGAGTTAAATGTATCATCATGACTTACTACAAATAGTTGTACAAACAGACTACCTATATTTTCTATTATCTCTGCTAGTCTCTGTCTTCTTCCAACATCCATATTCACTGTTGGCTCATCTAAAATCCCAATTTGTAAACTTGTTAGTATTTCTAACATAGATATTCGTATTGCTAGTGCTGCTGACATTTGCTCTCCTCCTGATAATTGTTTAAATTCTTTCTCTATTGTTTTACCATCTACATAATCTATTAAGATTACCTCATATCCTTCTCGCCATTCAAGTTTAGTATTATCATTTGCTATTTTGCTATATATTTCGGTTGCTCGTCTGCTTACTTTTTGAATTAATATTTCAGAAACCTCCTCTGGTGCAAGCTTGATAATTTGTCTAATTCTAGCTAAATAATCTATTGACTTTTCATATAGTTTTATTATTTTTTCGATTTCTTTTAACTCAATTTTTGCTTGTTTTAGTTCTTCTAAATTTTCTTTTAAGATATTTATTCTCTTTTCTGATGTTTCTATTTTTGTTTTTAACTCTGCTAAGGTAACTTTTAATTGACTTCTTTTTTCTTCTATTTGTTTATATTCTTCTTCATTATATTTATTGCAAAGTTCTTCTAACTTTTTATTATTATCTTGTAGATTTTTTTGTATTGTTTTTGTTTTTTCTATATTTTCTTCTAAAGTCCTCTTAATGTCTAATACTTGTTTTGCTATCTCTTTATTTTGCATATATATATCATATTGTTTTTTAGTTTCTATCAATATTTTTTCATTTTGTTCTATTTCTTTTTCAATATCACTATATTGCTTCAATTCTTCATCTGCTATTTTTATTTTTTTATCATATTCTTCAATTTTTCTTTTCTGTTCTTGTATTTCTTCTCTTATACTTATTATTGATTTTTTATTATTATCTAATTCTAGTTTTCTTCTATCTTGTTCTTTTATTTTATTATCTAAATTTGTCTTAAAAATATTGTATTCTTTGTCTTTATCATTAAATTCTTCTTGCCTTTTTTGACAAAGTTGTTTGAAAATATTTATATTTTTTATTTGAGGTTCTATTTCGTTTTGTTGTAAAATATTAAATATATGATTTTCAGCCTGTCCCTGCTCTTTTTCCTTCTCTTTTATTTTATTTTCTAAATCTAGTATTTCTTGTTTCTTTAATTCTATTTCTTTTAGCTTGTCATTAATATTGATTAATTCTGTTTGTCCTCTTATTATCTCTTTTTCTAAACTCACTATTTGCTTTTTATCTTGTTTAAGTATAACTATCTGTTCTTCTATTTCTTTTATTTCCTCTTCATATTCCTTTTGTGTTTTTCCTTTTACATTTATACATTGTGTTTTTAGATATGGACATATCCCATCTTTGGCAATTTTTTGGCTTTCTTTTAAATGTTCTAATTGAGCAGACAGATTATTTAATTGTTCTTCAATATTTTCTTTGTTATTTTCTATATGTTCTTTGTTTTTAATGCTATCTTCGATTTGCTTTTTTTGTAGTAATAATTGCTCTTCTTTTAAATTTTGTTTATTCAATTTGTCTATATTTTCTAATATTCCTTTTATAATTATTTTGTTTTGGTTTATGAATATTTGTTTTTCTTCTACTTCTTCTTTTTTATGTAAAATGTCTATAATATTTAATCTTTCTTGTTCTATATTTAATAATTTATTTTTTAGTTCTTTGTCTTCTTTTTCTATTTTTTCATTTATTTGTTCAATTTCTTTTTCTTGTGATTTTATAGTAACTTGTAACTCTTTTTCTAGTCCATTTTTAATATTTATTAAAGATTCACTACCTTTTATACTTATCATTAGATTCTTTTTATTTTCTTGTAATGTATCATATTTCTTTTTTCTATTTTTTAATTCTTCTTGTTTCTTTTCTTCTTGTATATGCGTTTCATATCCTTTTTCATTTTCTTTTAGTAATTTTTCCGCATTATTAGCTATCTTTAAATCTTTCTCATATTTCTCTATATTTTGATTTATATTTTCGAGATTGATTGTATCTATTTTATTTTTTTCTTCTATTTTCCTTATCTCATTTTTTAAATTGCTTTTTTCTATATATGCTTCTTCTATTTTTTTTGCTTCGTCTTCCCTATCCTTTTTTTCTTGCTTAATTTCTGACAATTCTTTTTTTAACTCTTTGTATTCTTGCTCATCTTTTTTTAATATTTCTATTTTTACATTTAGATTTCCTTGTTTTGCTTCATTTTCAATTTTTTTACTTTTTAACCCACTTTCTAAACTAGCTGAGTTTTTAAATACTGTTCTATATATCTCCAGATTAAATATAGGGTCAAATTTATTCTTTCTGTTCTGTGTTGTGTCTAAAAATGCACTTGTAAACATTCCTTGTGGCACACTGATAATGTTTTCATATATTTCTGAAATGTTATCTTCTTTATAAAATCCTAAATGGTCTTTTATCCAATTTATTACATCTGTTTCTCCTGAAACAATTTCTTCTTCATTAATAATGTCTTTTATTATCCAACTATTATTTGATGTGGAACTTATCTTTCTTTCTACTATATATTCTTTTTGGTCTTTATCTTCAAAAATAATCTTTACTGCTGCTTTTTTCTCTCCTCTTTTTATAAAGTAATTTGAGAAACCTGATTTTCCTATTTTATAGTCAAATATTGCAAATCCAATACTTTCTATTATTGACGTTTTCCCCGCTCCATTTATACCACTAATAAAATTAATTCCTTGTTCAAAATTAAATTCTGCTGTCGAATAGCATTTTACATTTGTTAGTTCTACTTTTTTTATTCTCATATTAATCACATTCCTTTAATTACTTTGTCTAATTGTTGTTGACTAGTTCTAATAACATTCTCTCTATTTCTTCTCCATATGCCCCTTCTATATCAATTACTTCTCTTTCACCATATTCTTTTATTTTTTCTATAATATGATACACTTCATCTATCTCATCTTCTCTAAATCCACTTTTTTCTATTTGCTTTTTGAATACTATTTTATCTATTTCTTCTCTAGAAATGTCATTTGTTACTATTATTTCGTCTTCACTGACATATCTTATTAAATTGATTATTTCTTGATGTAAAACTGGAATTGTGTTTGATATTTTTTCTTTTAACTCTACTGTATTTATATTTTTTGTCCCTTGTATTGCAACTCCATTGATTTTTATCTGTAACATTATTTTTGAATTTGGTTCACATTTTTCTTCATATTCTTGTTTTAATTTTTCTATAATTGTTTTTTCACATTTCTCTTCTTCTATTTCCTCTATATTTATGTCTAAAATAATTGAATTTCTTGTTTTTACAAGCTTAAATTCGGTTTCTACTTCTTTTGTTTGAGTATTCATAACAACATAGTAAAATCCTCTATTGAATGGATTCTCTGTTATTCTTACACATTCAACAGACCCTGGATTGTAATATTTTCGTTCCTTGTTTTCATATCTTTTATGAATGTGCCCCAATGCTAAATAGTCTATCTTTTCTAGTAATGAAGCAATTTCTTCTTCTCTTAGTCCTCCCATTGCTTCTGTTAAAAATCTGTTTATTCCTGTATGTAGCATACATATAATTGGTTTGTCTCCTAATTCATTATTACTTATTAGTTCTTCTAATTCTTTGCTTATTTTTTCTATATATTTGCTTGCTGTACTTCCTGGATATCCCAAACCTATAATATTTACATCTTCTGTTTGATAAATACTTCCTTCTTGACCATCCCACTTTTTTAGGCTGTTTTCTTTTTTACTTTTGTTGGGTCTTAATAAATATATAAGTTTTCTTGATGATAAGAATTGTAGCCAACTATATATATTTGAATATGTTTCCATATCATGGTTTCCTTCTGTTAGAAATACAGGTATTTCTGCTTCTTTTATTTTTTCTAATGTGTTTATAGCTTGTTCTAATGTTTTGGGATTTAATACTTTGTTGTGAAAAAAGTCTCCCGATATTAGTATAAAGTCTACTTTTTCTGTTATTGCAAATTCACATACTTGTTCAAATGCTTTTCCCATGTCTTCAAATCTTTCTTCTATTTCAAATGGGTTTGCTCCTAAATGTATGTCCGCACAGTGTATATATTTGATTTTTTCTTTCATTTATTCCTCCTTTTTTCACTCTTTTTTTCTTATTTTATCCCACACACAAAAAAATAGCAAGTTCTACTTGCTATTTTTTTATAATGTTCTACTCAGACTTTCTTCTTATTATTTTTCTAATTGCCATGCTAAAATTGGAAAACCTTCATTTATACCATTTTTGTCTTCTACAAATTCATCTCCAAGTATATTTGCATATGTTCGTAATGTTTCTTCTGTTACTTTCCCAAAATTATTTGTTACCACATATCCAGCATTATGTCCTATTCCATTTAATGATGTAGTCCAATAGCAATTAGATATATCTGCATATCTATTTTGTCCAGAAATTGAGCCATTTCTTCTGTTATTAGATACATTACCTATATTATAGCAGTTACTAACTATATTAGTTGGTCCAGTATATATACAACCTACTATTCCTCCACTTTCGCCATATTCCCCTGTAATATCTCCTGTATTGTAACAATTTAAAATGACTCCTCCCCAACTTGCATGTCCAACAATTCCTCCTGCTTGTGCATACCCAGAATTACAGTATCTTGTTGAAGTTATCTTACCTGTATTATAACATCCTCTAATTTCTCCTCCCTTATTATCAATACAACTATTCATACCAACTATTCCTCCTGAGTAAGAAAGTCCAGTTACATCAACTATATTACCACAATTACTTATTAAACCTCCATTAGCTCCAGTAATTCCTCCTACAGTATCTCCTCCTGCACTTATTGTAACTTTATTGATACATCCATTTATCTCTCCATTTATTCCATTGTAGGCTGTTATTCCTCCACATTTGCCTACTGAAGAATTTACATTGCCTTCAATTATTATATTTCTTATTTCTCCTTCATTATACCCAAATAGTCCTCGATATTCCTCTGTTGAGTTAATATAAAAATTACTTATTGTTTTATTGTTTCCTTCAAATGTTCCCTTAAAAATTAGTAAATTATTTGTAACATAATTTGCAATTGGTGTCCACTCTTCATTTTTTAAATCTATGTTATCCATTACTTTTACTATTCTTCCTTCAAATGTTTTTCCTTCATTCACTTTATCTCGAAACGAATCCATATCAGCTTTATTCCATATATCCATGTTTTCTGCTAAATTATTTATTTCTATTTTTTCACTTTTATAGTTGCCATCTTTGTCTTTTACTATTACTGTATATATTCCATTTTCTGCCACTTCTTTTTCTACTGTATATTTACCATTTACTGGTGTAGGTACTCCTATTTTTTCTCCTCTTATTATAATTTCACTAATTTCTCCTTCATATATTATCTGTATCCCCAATGTTGCTCTTGTGTCATTATCTGTCTCTATTATCTTTAACTCGATTTTTATTTTATCACTCAATTGTCCTTTCCCCAGCGATTTTCCTATTTTGAGGATACTCCTATCTAATTCGAATATATATCCATCTACTATTATTGTATCTTCCATTATAAGTGCTTCTGGTACATCTTTTATTATTAGTTTATTTAAAAATTCTTCTTGGTTATATCTTTCATTAATTCTTTTTTCTATTTTTGCGTTTTCTAAGAATATTTCTAACTTTTCTCTTGCTTCTGCTTCTTTGCTGTTTTCTTTTGCTTCTGTCGCTTGCTTTATTATCCCGTTTTCTCCTGTTAGAATTGCTATGCTTACTCCTGCTAATATTAAAAGAACAATAAGTGTGACTAACAAGTATAATTATGACAAAATTCTCTTTAGAAATTTTAATCTAAAACATCTATAAATTAATAAATATAATAGGAACACCAGATATAAAAGTAATTAAAGGAATAAAGCTTATTTGAAAAATAAAAAGTCCCCCAGCTAAGCTGGGGGTTTTTATTCTATTTTTTTATTTTTCTACTTTCTACAAACTCTTTCCTTATTTCTTTTTCTATCTTCTCTTCATCTAAACCATAAATTTTTTCTAGTTCTTCTACTGTTCCATGTTCTATAAATTGGTCTGGATAAGCATAATTTTTTATGATAATTCCTTCTAATTCTTCTTGTATTATTATTTCATTAATAGCTGTTCCTAATCCATTTATATTTGTCCCATCTTCTATTGTTACCACCATTTTCGTCTTATTTACACTATCTTTTATCATTTCTTTATCTAATGGTTTTAAAAATCTCACATTTATTACTTCTGCATTTATTCCATCTTTTTCTATATTACTAGCTATCTTCATTGCCTTTGGAACCATTTTTCCAATTGCTATAATACTTAAATCTGTTCCTTCTTTTAATAGTTCTGCATGTCCTAATTTTATTGGAGATTCTTTTTCAAATTTTATCACAGAATCCTCTCCACCTCTTGGATATCTTATAACTACTGGTTTATCATAATTCACTGCAAATTCTAACATCTCTCCTAGTTCTTTAAAGTTCTTTGGTGCCATTATACATAAATTGGGAATAAGTCTAAAAAATGACATGTCTAACATTCCTTGGTGAGTTTCTCCATCTGCGCCTACAATTCCAGCTCTATCTACACACATAACAACATGTAAATTTTGCATGGCAATATCATGTATTACTTGGTCATATGCTCTTTGATAAAATGATGAATATATTGGTACTACTGGAATAATTCCTGCTTTAGCCATTCCTGCCGCCATAGTTACTGCATGTTGTTCTGCAATTCCTACATCAAAAAATCTCTTTGGAAATTTTTCTGCAAATGTTTTTAGTCCTGTTCCATCTTTCATTGCAGCTGTTATTGCTACTATTTTATCGTTTTTTTCTGCTAATTCTACTAATTTGCTTCCAAAAACTTTTGAATAATCATCACTTTTGCCTTTTTTACTTTCTCCTGTTTCTATGTTAAATGGACTTGTAGCATGAAATTTATCTGGTTCATTTTCTGCTATTTCATATCCTTTCCCTTTTGTTGTTAGAACATGTATTAATACTGGACCTTTTACTTGTTTACTTAATGTTAATATACTTTCAAGGCTTTCTATATTATGTCCATCTACTGGACCTAAATATGTAAAACCTATATCTTCAAAATACATTTTTTGTATTACTAGTTGTTTTATAGCTCTTTTGACTTTTTGTATAATTCTTACTGTTGGCTTTCCTATTATATGAATTGAACTCATTTTACTTTTTAATAGCTTATTTGTTCTTGTATATAACTTTTTTGTCCTTAGCTTTCCTAAAAATTTATTGAGTCCTCCCACATTTGGAGATATACTCATTTCATTGTCATTTAATATTACAGTCATTTCACATTTACTAAATCCAGCATCATTTAGTGCTTCTAACGCCATTCCGCCTGTTAATGCACCATCACCTATTATAGCTATTGCTGAATTTTTCTCTCCTTTTAGTTCCATGGCTCTTGCCATTCCTAATGCTGCTGATATTGATGTACTACTATGACCTGTATTAAAACAATCTAATTCTGATTCCTTTGTTTTTGGAAATCCTGCCAAACCATTTAATTTTCTTATAGTTTTTAATTCTTCTCTTCTTCCAGTAATTATTTTATGTACATATGATTGATGTCCAACATCCCAAATCACCTTGTCTTGGGGCATATCAAATATTGAATGTAGTGCTATTGTTAACTCTACTATTCCTAAGTTTGATGCTAGATGTCCTCCATTTTCTGAAACTACTTCTATTATGTATTTTCTAATCTCTTCTGCTAGTTCTTTTTTTTCCTTCGTAGTTAGTTTCTTTATATCTTCTGGTGAGTTTATTGTTTCTAACATGCTTTTCCCCTCTCGTTTTGTTGCAATTATTATTTTAAATCTAATTTATATTTTGGTCTTTCTGTATAATGTGTATGTAATAATTTGTGTGCAATTTCACTTCCTGGCTTATTTAGGTATTCCTTATATATTTGCTTTATTATAGGATTTTCGTGAGATTTTCTTATTGTACTTTTTTCATCTATAGAATAAAGCGCATCTGCTCTTAATTTTCTTACATCTACTTCACTTCTTATTTTTGAACTCTTAATTGGTTGACCTCCACCCATTACACATCCTCCTGGACATGCCATTATTTCAACAAATTGATAATCTGCTTTTCCAGATTTTATTTCTTTCATAATTTCTTGCGCATTTGCCAAGCCACTTGCTGCTACTACTTTTATGTCTTTCCCTGCAATATTTATAGTTGCTCTTTTTATTCCATCTCCACCTCTAACTTGTTCAAAGTCTATTTGTGGTAAATCTTTTCCTGTTAATGTATCTTGTGCAGTTCTTAGAGCCGCTTCCATTACTCCTCCTGTTGTTCCAAATATTGCTGCTGCTCCTGTTGCTTCTCCCATTGGATTGTCAAATTCACTATCTTCTAATTTTGTGAATTCTATGTTTGCTTGTTTTATCATTCTTGAAAGCTCTCTTGTTGTAATTACATTATCAACATCACATAAATCTTCATTTTTCATTTCTTCTCTTTGTCTCTCAAACTTTTTAGCAATACATGGCATTACTGATACTACATATATTTTACTTGGGTCTATTCCTTGTTTTTTAGCAAAATATGTTTTTATTAGCGCCCCAAACATTTGATGTGGAGATTTACATGTTGATAAATGTGGCAATAATTCTGGATAATTCATTTCAATATATTTTATCCATCCTGGTGAACATGATGTTATCATTGGTAAACAGTCATTTTTTTGAATTCTTTCTATAAATTCATTTGCTTCTTCCATTATTGTGAAATCTGCTCCTGTGTTTGTGTCAAATACTTTATCAAATCCTAATCTCTTTAATGCTGTTACCATTTTCCCTGTTACATTTGTTCCAATATCCATTCCAAATTCTTCGCCTAGTGCTACTCTCACTGCTGGCGCTGTTTGTACTACTACATATGTATCTTTATCTTTTAATTTCATCCAAACATCGTCTATTGTTTCTTTTTCATGTAATGCTCCTGTTGGACATGCTTGAATACATTGCCCACAGTTTGTACAGTTTACATCATTTAAACTATAGTTTCCTACTGTTGATATACAAGATTCAAATCCTCTATTTATACAGTCTATTGCTCCTATTTTTTGAACATTTTTACATGTTGCTACACATCTTCTACATAATATACATTTATTAAAATCTCGTACTATTGATGGTGACAACTCATCTACTTCATGTTTTGACATTTCTCCTGGATATTCTATATTTAATACATTAAGCTTAGTTGCTAATTCTTGTAGTTCACAATTTCCTGAGCGTGTACATGTTAAACAGTCTTTTGCATGATTAGATATTATTAAATCAAGTATTACACGTCTTGCCTCTAATATATCTGGAGTTTTTGTATGTACTACCATTCCTTCTTCAACTTTTTGTATACATGATGTTGCAAATCCTCTTCTTCCTTCAACTTCAACTATACACATTCTACAGTCCCCAACTTCATTTATGTCTTTTAAAAAACATAGTGTTGGTATGTCTATTCCTACTTTTCTTGCTGTTTCTAATATTGTTGTTCCTTTTTTTGCTTTTACTTCTATTCCATCAATTGTTAAGGTTACAATTTCTTCACTCATATTTTTCTTCCTTTCTTGGCAATTGTTTTTTCCTTTTGCCTTTATGATGTCTATTTATTCTAGCTTATCCAATAGCATGGAATGGACATTTACTTAAACATGTTCCACACTTTATACATTTATCTTGATTTATAACTCTTGCCTCTCTACCTTCGCCTTGGATTGCTTCTACTGGACAGTTTTTTTGACATAATCCACAACCTTTGCACTTTTCTGCATCAATTGTAATTTTTGCTAATGCTTTACATTCATTAGTTTTACATTCTTTATTAGCAGCATGTTGTCTGAATTCTTCTCTAAAATATTTTAATGTGCTTATTACTGGGTTTGGTGCACTTTGACCTAAACCACATATACTTGCTTTTTGTATGTTTGCAGCTAATTTTTCTAATCTGTATATATCATATTCCGTTCCTTCTCCTGTTGTAAATTTTTCTAATATTTCAAGCATCCTTTTTGTTCCGATTCTACAAGGTGTACATTTTCCACAACTTTCACTAACTGTAAATTCTAAATAGAACTTTGCAAGTGCTACCATACATTTTGTATCATCCATTACTATTAGTCCTCCAGAACCCATCATTGAACCTATTGTTTTTAATGATTCATAGTCTATTGGTGTATCTAAGTGTTCTGCTGGAATACATCCTCCTGATGGACCTCCTGTTTGGGCTGCTTTAAATTGTCTTCCATTTGGTATTCCTCCACCTATATCAAATACAATTTCTCTTAATGTTGTTCCCATTGGCACTTCTACTAATCCTATGTTGTTTACATTTCCTCCTAATGCAAATACTTTTGTTCCTTTTGATGTTTCTGTTCCTATTGATGAATACCATTCTGCTCCATTTAGTATTATTCTTGGTATGTTTGCATATGTTTCTACATTATTGATTAGTGTTGGTTTTCCCCATAGCCCTTTACTTGCTGGATATGGTGGCTTTACTCTTGGTTGACCACGTTTTCCTTCTATTGATTCTAGTAATGCTGTTTCTTCTCCACATACAAATGCTCCTGCTCCTAAACGTATTTCAACATCAAATTCAAAGTCTGTTCCAAATATATTTTTACCTAGTATTCCATATTCTCTTGCTTGGTCTATTGCTTTTTGAAATCTTTCTACTGCTATTGGATACTCTGCTCTTACATATATGTATCCTTTATTTGACCCTATTGAATATCCTGCAATCATCATGGCTTCTAATACAGAATGTGGGTCTCCCTCTAATATGCTTCTATCCATAAATGCTCCTGGGTCGCCTTCATCTGCATTACATACTATGTATTTTTGGTCTGCTTCATTTGCTTTTGTTAATTCCCATTTTTGACCTGTTGAAAATCCTGCTCCTCCACGACCTCTTATTCCTGAGTCTTTTATGACTTTTATTACATCATCTGGTGTCATTTCTTTTAATACTTTTCCTAATGCTTTATATCCATCAAATGCTATGTATTCGTCTATTTCTTCTGGATTTATTACTCCACAGTTTTTTAATGCTATTCTTTTTTGCTTTTTATAAAAGTTTAAGTCATCTAGTCTGTTTACTATACTTCCATCTATGTCTTTACATAATAGTCTTTCTACTCTTTTTCCTTCTATTATATGTGTTTGTATTATCTCTTCACAGTCTTCTGGTTTTACATTTGAATAAAATGTGTCTTCTGGTCTTATTATTACTATTGGTCCTTTTGCACAAAGCCCAAAGCATCCAGTCATTATTACTCTAACATTTTCTATCTTTTTTTCTTCTATTATTTTTCTTAGGTTTTCTAGTATTTTTGGTGATTTAGATGATGTACATCCTGTTCCATGACATACTAGTATGTGTTTTTCTCTTGTGTCTGCTTCTGTGTTTATTCTTAAGTCTAATTCTTGTCTTTTTTGCTCTCTTAGTTTTTCTATTTCCTCTAATGTTTTCATTTTATTCCTCCTATAATAATTATTTTTTTGTGATAATTATTCTTGCTTTTCTAGTTCATCTAAAACTTGGTCTAATTTTTGTACTGTTGCCTTTCCATATACTTCCCCATTTACTGTGAATACTGGTGCTAATCCACATGCTCCTACACATCTTGTTTCTTCTATTGAGAATTTTCCATCTTTTGTTGTTTCTCCTGATTCTATTTTTAGTCTTTCTTTTAGTCTATCCATTATTTTTTGTGAACCTTTTACATAACATGCTGTACCTAAACATACTGCTATATTGTTTTTTCCTTTTGGTTTTAGTGTGAATCTTGAATAAAATGTTACTACTCCATATATCTCTGCCATTGGCACATTTAAGAATTCTGATAAAACTTTTTGAACATTCATTGGTATATATCCATAATGCTCTTGTACCTCATTTAACATTTGAATTAAGTTGTCTTTTATTGGTTTATATTCTTTACATATTCTTTCTAAAAATTCGTCTTTTCCATTACACCCACATTGGCATTTTTTTTCCTCCATACTCTACTTCCTTTCTTTACCATTTTTATGCTTTCTTATATTTATATTTTCGTATTTTTATATAATGCTTATTTTACGTGAATTATATCAAAGTTTTTGCTTTTATACAACATTTTTTGTTGAATTTTGTAAAAACTTCTTGAGCGTTTAAAATAGCATAAATTTAATAGTTTATTTCTATCGAACTTATGCTATTTTTTCTATTTTATATAAATTATTGGACGAAATGTTAAAAAGTTATATTTTTCATCACTTCCCCTAGTATAGCGTATTTTAGCAGAATTGTTATTATAATGACCTCCTCTACTAACATATCGATTAGTCCCTAAACTAGTTTCAGTAGAAAACTCATAATTAGGACACCCCATACTAGAAATATTGCACACTATACCAGTCTCTCTCCTATCAGCATAATCAGTAATTCCTGAATATTTCTGAATAAATATTAGAGCTGTGTCCCAACTATAACTATTTATTAAGTCACTTTCTACAAAATCATTATTATACATATTTGCACTTAACCTTTTTGCTTCATAATAATAAATATCTACCCATGAACTTTTTTTCCTGCTAGAAACTGCTTTTCCATCATCTCCTTCTCCTGCTTCATATCTTGCTATATAATATCCTCCATATTTTCTGGTATTATTTATAAATGCTTCTAAATCTTTTGCTAGAGCCCCATTATCTACTAGTTCTTGACAATTTAGTATTGTGATTTTTTCTTTATAATTATATGCATCTTGCTTTGGTACATAATTTCCACTAGCACTTTTTATTCCAAAGTCTTCGTATCTTCCTAGTCTTATATCATCAGCTACTTTTTTTGTTCCTGTTGATACTGAATCTACTGGTACCCATACAAATTCATTCTCTATTTCATCTTGTATTACTATTCCTTCTTCTATTTTTGTTGCTTCACTTGTTAATACTTTAAAATTTCCTGGTATTATAATTAAGTTTCCATTTTCATCTTTAGCTACAACATTTTCTTTTTGATAATCTGTTAATGTTTCTATATCTACTCCATCCTCTATTGTTACTTCACATGTTTTTTCGAGATTACTTCCATCTGTGGTTTTTACTGTTATTATAACTTTTCCTGGTCTTTTTGCTGTAATAATACCTTTGTTATTTACTGTTGCTATGCTAGTATCACTGCTACTCCAGTCAAATTCTTGACTTGCACTTTCTGGCTTCGTTGTTGCTAATAACCATCTTGTATATCCTGTTGCTATTCTCGCTCTTACTGAATTTATTTCTAATTCTTCTGTTGTATCACATACTTTTACTTCACATGTCTTTACATAGCTTCCATAAGTTACAGTTATTCTAACTATACCTGTTTTTTCTGAAGATGTTATTCTTATAGTATTGTTTTCGTTATCTACTTCTACTGTTGCTATTGTTTCATCTTCACTTTTGGCCATTAATATTGTTTCTTTGTCCTCTGTATCTGAAATATTGCTTTCTACTCTATCTATTGTAACTGTACCATTATTAAGGTTCATTTTGTAATATTTGCTATCTATTACTACATAATAATTATATGGCTCACTCAAACTTTCTAGTATTACTCTAATTGTATTTGTTTGTCCCTTTCCTATACTTACTCTTTCTTTTTCTAGCGAAATATCTGTTATTTTAATATCACTTACTGCTACAGCCTCTATTTTGTATCCTTCTTTTTCTAATTGCTCCACTATTTCTTGTATAGCTGGCTTATCCTTTAAATTTTCTTCTATTTTTTCCATCAGTTTATTTGAATATATTAGATTTGCTCTTTCTTCTATTTCCCCTATTTCTGTTTGTATCTTAGTTTCTAATGATTTATTTATTAACCCATTTTCCCCAGTCAACATTGCTATACTTGTTCCTGCTAATATTAAAAGAACTATAAGTGTGACAAATCACCCCTATAGTTCTTTTAAGCTTAAATTAATAATTTTCCATTTTTACTTCTTTTCCATTAAATGCAAAAACCAACTTTGTTATATTGCTATATCCTCTTTCTCTTAAATTTTCTTCATATTTCTTTTCTTCTATTTGCTTTTTTGCATTCTCTATTGTTTCTTCTATGTCTTTTTCTTTATTTTGTTTAAATACTTTGAATTCCATTATAAATGCATTTCCATTTTTGTCTTTTGGCTCTAGCATTATGTCATATCTTCCTATTCCTGATTCTCTATTTGAATTTACATAGTAACTGTCTTTTAACGCTACTAACATTCCTAATACAAATGCATGATAAAAGTTCTCTGCTGTATTTTCTCCTACATCCATATAACTAAACATTTGCATTACTAAGATTTGAAACTTTTCTTCAAACTCTTCTAAATTTAATGTTACCAAATCTTTTAATATACTATTCAAGTCATTTCCTATTACTTTGTCTCTAAACCAATCTCGTACTATACTTCTAAATAGTTCCCTTATTTCTTTATTTGGAAGCTTTACTTTGTACATTCTTTCTGCTAAATTTACTGTTTCTACTACTTTTAAGTAACCTGTTCCTACTAATAGTCCCCATATATTCTCTTCGTTTTCTTCTATTCCTACTATTACTGTTTCTTGGTCTACTTTTACTTCTATTGCTTCATTTTTTAGTAGTCTTTCCATTTTTTCTTTTAC
>JAAVXM010000010.1 GCA_022790575.1 Clostridia bacterium
ACCTACACAATAGAAGCATATGCCATAGATGAAACAGGCAAAACATCAGCAAAAAGCAATGTAATAACCTTCAAAAGAGACGGAACAGCACCAAAGCCAAGCCTAAGTGGCACAAGTGCAGGAATAAACAGCATAACAACAACAGCAACAGCAAACGAAAGCGGAGGAAGCCGGAATAATGCACTACAAATTCGAATACAAAGAAGAAGGAGGGAATTGGCAAACAGGCACGCAAGGAAATGACACAAATGGAAGCAAAACAGTAACCTTCAATGTACCAAAAGACAACACAACCTACAAAATACGAGTAACAATAACAGATGGAGCAGGAAATACAGGAACAAGCTCAGAAGTAAGCATAAAAACACAACTAGCAAACACCCCACCATATAACCTAACAACAAATTGCTCAAGCAAAACAACAACAAGCATGACAATCCAAGCAAGAGCATATGACGACGACAGCCCAGCTCAAACATTAACATACAAGCTATACTGGGGAGGAAGCACTACGGCAATGGACACAAAAACAGGAACAAGCGGAAACTACGTAACCTTTACGCCTAAAACAGGACTAGCAGAATACACAACTCAGACGTACTCATGGAGAGTAGAAGTAACGGATAGCAAAAGTAACCCAATTTCTGCAACAGGAAAAGATAGAACCTATTGCAGTGGAACTGGATTAACTTGTTACCCCGTAAAAACCACCTGCTCGTCATGCTTCCGGGGCACGAGTTGGTTGCCCAACTCATGGTAACACGTCTGGATACGTTGCTGGTGCCTTGTGTTGCGAAAAGTACCAGTATGGGAGCGACTCAAACCCGCCTACGTTGGACACGGTTAAGGGATGGTTTTGCAGGGCGTGCTCTTGGGGATATATGGAGAAAGTTGCAGTACAAAACTATTGCTGGCACTGCGGAGCGAATAGTACTTTCAGGCCAGCACGGAGCTTTCAAATACTCTACACCGGGTACATACTGTCACAAATGTTCGGGAACAGGCGTGGAAGTTGTGGCCTGCCGACACGGGCTACGTACTCAGCATACATATTGTTCGCATGGTTCTACTTCCCAACATTGATTCCCTTAAGATTTTTTACATACCACAATGACAAAGGATAGCTTGAGTAGCTATTAGCGTGATTCACTTGTTAAGTCAGCCGAGGAGAGGATGGAAGTTACAATAGTTTTTCGAAATTTGAGTTTAGATAGTAAGCTGTTCATAAGAAGGTGTAATGAATAGATGTAAGCGATCAAAAAGAAACCGTAGTGACAATCGGCGAGAGAAAAAATACAATAAAGTCAGAACAAAAATATCAAGGAAGAATAAAACTATGGTAGAATACACAAGAGAAGAAAAACAAGCAATAATGGAAGAATACAAAACCAGTGGATTGAAAAATTTAGTTAGTGTAAAATAAATTCGGGGAAATAAAAAAGATAAAAAGGAAGATGATGAGCAAAAAACTTTAGTGCTAGAGTAGCGAATAGGGAGAAAACCAAATCCAAAAAAGCAAAATCAAAAAACATGAATATATTAAAATCAAGCACATAGAATTAAGTAATAAAACCTAAAAAGGAGGTAAGGACCTGTGTTTTGTGTTTTAAACAAACAAAAAATTATTTCATATTTGGTAGCATCTAGCACAGTTATTATTTTGCTTGCAGTATCTATATTCTTTACAGGAAATAATGTGGAAACCATGCAGATGTCATCTGGTGTAAGCAAACTTGTACCAATATATAGTGTGGAAACAAACAAAAAACAAGTGGCACTTACAATTAATTGTGCATGGGCCCAATTACGAATGGGATAGAAAATAAAAGAGCTTATATTCCAAGTTTTTAAGAGTAGCAAAAGCTATTCTTTTTTTCTATAAATAAAATTTATAAAAAATCTAGTAAAAAGCTAAATTATATGGTACAATAAATTAAAGTACGTGGGGTAAGGAAGTGTAAAGGATAATGGCAAATAATAAAATAATAAAAAATCAAGATAAAATAGTGAAAGTAATATTGGAAATAGTAAATACAAATAAGATATATGTGTTTGGATCATGTGCTAGAAATGAAGCTAATAATGATTCAGATATAGATTTTTATATTGTAGCAAATAACAAAATAATTTCGTTTAATCAAATGAAAGAAATCATATATCAAATAAGAAAAACATTGGTAGAAAAGAATTTATATACAAGAATGGATATTTTAGTAAATGACATAGAAGATTTTGATAATAGAAAAGATGTGAACGGAAGTATTGAAAGTATTGTTAATAAAGAGGGAGTGTTAATTTATGGATAAAGAAGAAATAATAAAAGAATGGATTAAATACGCAGAGATGGATAGAGAAACAGTAAATATATTGATGACAAGCCATAACAAACCTTATGAAATAATATGCTATCATTGCCAACAAACAGTAGAAAAATATTTAAAAGCCTGTTTAGTATTATATGATATTTCAATTATGAAATCGCATGATTTAATTGAGTTAAATTCACTATGTGAGCAAAAGAATGAAGATTTTAAGACCATAGAAAAGGAATGTTTTGATTTAACTGATTATGCTGTACAGACAAGATATCCTTTCCATAAATTTGAGTTAACTGAAGAACTAACCAAAAAAGCAATACAAGATATGGAGAAAGTTTGTAAATTTATAGGCAATTTATTATTAAAGAAAGAAGATAATAAAGATGAATAAAACAGTTCTAAAAAAGAACAATTTTTCAGTAGAGGATATTCATAAATTAAGAGAATATCACTGTGAAAAAACAAAGAATCTTTCTACTGAAGAAAGAATAAAAGAGATAAGTGATAGTGCGAAGAGAGTAAAAGGAGACACAGAAAAAGCAAGAAAGAAGAAAATTGCAATATAGAAAAATATATAGCAATATTAGGAGTAGTTTAAAAGGAGGCTACTTTATTTTAAGAAAGGGGAGCCAAGTACATGAAAAATAAGATTTATACGTTTGAAGAAATAAAAGAAATTACAAAAGCAATATTTGAAAAATATAAAATAAAAAAAGCTTATCTATTTGGCTCTTATGCTAGAGAAGAAGCAAAAGTAGATTCAGATATAGATATAATGATAGTAAAAGAAAATTCTAATATAATTACGTTGTTAAATTTAGCAGAATTTGAAACAGAATTAGAAAAAGCATTAAATAAAAAGATAGATGTAATAATAGAAGAAACATATACAAAAGAAATAGATAGTGAAAATAAGTATGGAAAACTTGCAAAAGAATTATTTTATAAACAAGTTATAAAGGATAGGAAGGTGTTATGATTCAATATCAATGAAAGTTTTTCAAATAGGAGAATTGACAAAAGAATTAGATAAAAATTATAAAGATTTTATAAAAGAAACAGAAAAAGAAGTGCCATGGAAGAATATTATTTGAATGAGAGAAAGATTTGTACATCATTATGGAGATATGAATTTAGAGATTATATTTGATACTGCTTTAAATGATATACCAAAATTAAATGAATTTATACAAAAAGAATTAAAAAATATTGATAATTAAAGGAAAAAAATATAGTGATATTAAGAGTAGTGTAACAGCTATTCTTTTTTTTAGGTAAAAATAGACATAAAAAAATAAGATAATATTGAAAAACAAAAGCACTAAGTATATAATTTATTTAGCGAAAACAATAAAATAGAAGATGCTTTTATTATGAATATAATATCAAATGAAAAGGTTAATTTCAAGAGTTTAAAGAAAAAACTCAAACAAATAATTTACAACATTTGACATTTTATGTAAACTTTGTTATAATTATAATTAGGGTTTTACTTGTAAATATTATACATAATATATTTTTTAGGAGGAAAATAGTATTATGAGAAATTTACCAAAAGAAATAAAATTAACACAACATGCTAAACAAAGACTCAATGAAAGAAAAGATTCTGATAAGTATTCTAATTATTATAATATAAAAAATTTAATGAGAAGTTCTTGTAAATGGTATGGAAAAGATGATTTAATTCAACAAAGTCGGTTTATATTTACATTGTTTATATGTATGTAGAAAATCAAATCAGATGAGCTATATCACAGATGGAAATATCGAAGTAGTGTATAATAAGGAAACAGGAGTAGCTATTACAGTAATGGTTGTAAAAGAAAAATTTTTACCAATTACTAAATACATAAAACCTGAAATATTAAAACAGGTTAGAAACAAGAAGCAAAATGCATTAAGTTTAGATAATTCTTCAACAATAAATAGCAAAGCAATAATAAATAATAAGGATTATAGCAAAGAAGAAACTATAACATTTTATGAATTATATACTTCTTTAGTTGTAGAAATATTAAATTATACATCAAATTTTAAACATCATTCAGCAGAAACAGTTTTAAAAAGCGAACAACCATATAATATCGTTTATAGAAAAGAAGTTACAAAAACACCTATGACTGCTAGTGAATTATTTGGGATAGGAAAAAAGGAAGAAAATAAAAAGATGGTATTTAAACAAATTGTTTAACCTGTTGAAAATATGTTACAGAGGACATTATTAGATTATGTGATTAAATAATAAATAAAATTAAAAATAATATAAAAAGGAGAAAAAGAATGAATGAGATAAAATGCCCAAAATGTGGACAAGTTTTTCAAATTGATGAAACAAGTTATGAATCGATATTAAAACAAGTGAGAGATGATGAATTTAATAAACAAATTAATGCAAGGGAAGAACAATATAAAGTAGAAAAAGCGAATGAGATAAGGCTTGCAGAAGCTCATATTAGAGAAGAATTACAAAAGCAAATTTCTGATAAAGAAATTGAACTATCTAATTTAAAAAATCAAGTTACAAATATTGAAGAACAAACTAAAAATAAATTAGATAAAGAGTATCAAGAGAGGCTTAATCAAAAGAATACTGAAATATTGGAACTTACAAATAAGTTAGAACTAAATGAAACAAATAATAAGTTAGAAATTAATAAAGCACTTTCTGAAAAAGAGCAGAAAATTACTAAATTAAGCAGTGAGCTTGAACTAAAGAATAAAGAGTATGAATTAAAAGAAAAAAATATAAAAGAATCTTATGATGCACAGTTAAAAAGTAAAGATGAGCAAATTGAATATTATAAAGACTTTAAAGCAAAACAATCAACGAAAATGATTGGAGAATCTTTGGAACAACATTGTAGTGACTCATTTAATAGTTTGAGACCACTATTTCCAAATGCTTATTTTGAAAAAGATAATGATGTACGTACAGGTTCAAAAGGTGATTTTATTTATAGAGATTATGATGAAGACGGAAACGAAATTGTATCTATTATGTTTGAAATGAAAAACGAAGCAGATGAAACAGCAACTAAACATAAGAATGAGGATTTCTTTAAGGAACTTGATAAAGACCGTAGAGAAAAATCATGTGAATATGCGGTATTAGTAAGCTTACTAGAGGTGGATAATGATTTGTATAATAATGGGATTGTAGATGTATCATATAAATATGATAAAATGTATGTTATAAGACCACAATTCTTTATACCATTGATTACATTAATACGTAATTTATCAAGTAAATCACTGGAATATCGTAAAGAGCTTGAATTAATTAAAAATCAAAGTATTGACATTACAAATTTTGAAAATAGAATGGAACAATTTAAAAATGATTTTGGTAGGAACTATAGATTGGCAAGTGAAAAATTCAAAAAAGCGATTGATGAAATTGATAAGAGTATTAGCAGTTTGCAAAAAACAAAAGAAGCATTATTAAGTAGCGAAAATAATCTTCGTTTAGCAAATGGCAAAGCAGAGGAATTAACAATCAAGAAACTTACTCGTGGAAATGAAACTATGACAAAACTGTTTGAAGAAGCGAAGGAAAAAGAGGATATTGATCCACAAGATTAACCAAATTTAATAGTAAATATGGAAGGAGAGGTGTAATGAAAGAAAAGTACTTTTATAAGCATGAAGTTGCAGAAAAAGAAATTGAAAAAATGGAAAAAATAATTGAAAGTAAAAAATTTGAAGAAAGCTATATACGAGAACTAATTGGAAAGCAAAAAGGAGAATTAAGCGTTGATTCAAGATATTATGGTGGAAATATTACAGAGGGAAATTGGAGTTTAGTAGAAAAAGATTCTTATATAAAAAGTTTAGATAAATTTGATGGTGCAAAAGAAATATATGGCGAGCCTAAATCAAAAAGGATAAAAGATGCAGAATATGAATATGTTTTTATACCATCTTACTATGCAGTTAAAACATTATTGCTTTATTATATAAAAGATAAAAAACAAGCAGAAAGAATATATGGATTGAAAAATGCAGTTATAAGATGTAATGGTAAGAAATTTTATGGTGGATTGCCTTTTATTTTAAAATATATAGGCGGTGATTTTGAAGATAAACGTATTGATTTTGGACAATTTGTGGAAGAATTAATTGATTTTGGAAATTCAGTAAACAACAATAATGAAGATAATTTTCAAGATGATTTTATAAATGATATTATTGACTGCTTGAATGACTTTTATGGCAAGAATTTAATACTAGAAAGACGAATGAAAAATTTTAATGAGTCAAAAGAAAATTGGTTTACTATAGACTTTTACAAAGAAATAGAAAAAGAGAAGAGTTTATTGCTAAATTATATACCAGTAAAAGATTACAAAATTTTAATGCATAGAGATGTAAAAAAGGATTTCCAATGCCTACAAAAGAAACAATTAATAAAAGCGAAAGAAAAAATAAGTAAGACGCCTAAGTACCCAAATAATGATTGCCTAAAAGATAGTGAAGTGTTGAAAGGTAATTTAAAGGGATGGCTTTCACAACGAATTAGTCAAAGAGATAGATTGGTTTATAAAATAGAAAAGGATGAAAAGATTGTATATATTGCAACAGTATGTGATCATTATAAAGAAGCACCAAGACGTTCAAAAACAATATCTACATATATAGATAGTAAAGAGATACTAAAAGATAACTAATTATAAATTTATAGAAAAACAAAAAGATGGTTCACATTTTGAATCATCTTGAAATTCTATAAAACCATAGGTAGACTTTGCTTTTTAAAAAATGTGCCCTTTAAATTTAATATTAACAAATTTATGACTTATTGACATAGGTCTATTTTTTTGCGAAAGTTTAAAGAATAGATGAGAGAGCATAAGCATAGATTTAATCAGGAGGCTTGATATGACAATTTATAGGGAGTTTGAAACAAATGAAAAAAGCATGCAAGAGTTAGTAAAAGAGATAATCAAAAGATATATAATGCTTCAGCATTGTAATTTATCTCAAATAGATATAGAATGTAATAAACAAGGAATATAGGCTCTAATTTACACATATAAAAAAGGAGTGAAGAGTATATGGTAGGTGTAAATAGAGGAGCACTATTAGAATTTAATAATTACCAAACATACAATGAAAAAACAATATACAAAGTTGCAATATATTTGAGATTATCAAGAGACGACGAAAGTATTCGGGGATTCTGAAAGCATTATAAATCAAAGAGAGTTTTTAACAAAGTATGTAAAAACTCAAACAAACTGGGAATTAGTGGATATATACATTGATGATGGATATACAGGGACAAACTTTAATAGACCAGACTTTATCAGGATGAAAAAAGATGTAGAAGCGGGAAGAATAAACCTAATAATAACAAAAGATTTATCAAGACTTGGTAGGGATTACATTGAAACAGGCTTCTACTTAGAAAAATACTTCCCACAAAAAAGAGTTAGATATATTGCAGTAAATGATGGAATTGATACATTTGAGAAAAACAATGGAAATAATGATATGGGAGCTTTTAAGTCGGTAGTTAATGATATGTATGCAAAAGACATTTCAAAAAAGGTAAGAACTGCCAAGAAAACAAAGGCAGAAAAAGGAGAGTTCATTGGAGCATTTGCACCTTATGGATATAAGAAACATCCAAATGATATTACAAAGCTTGTGATAGATGAAGAAGTAGCAGATGTTGTAAGATACATATTTAGTGAATACAACAAAGGAAATGGACTAGCATATATAGCAAGAAGATTAAATGAAAGAAAGATAGAATGCCCATCAATTTACAAACAGAAAACAAGTAAATTCCATTGTAAAACACTTACAAGATTATGGGGGCATGAAACAATAAAAAGTATACTTACAAATCGAGTGTACATAGGAGAGCTAATTCAAAGAAAAGGAGAAATGGTAAGCTATAAAGTAAAAAAATATATTAGTTTACCAGAAAGTGAACATACAGTAAAAAAGAATGCACATGACCCTATAATCAGTGAAGAAGAGTTTAATCTAGCCCAAGATATGCTTAAGTTAAGAATTCATAAAAGCCATAATAAACAAACTAAAGAACATCTACTATCAGGACTTTTATATTGCCCAAGATGTGGTAATAAATATAGATACCAAAAGCAAACAGGCTTAAAAGACGATATGGTTGCAATATGCAGTATGTATAATAGATATGGAAAAGAATATTGCACAAGAGTGGCAATCAAGGAAAGCATTTTAGATAAAGCAGTAAAAGACGATTTAAAAGCTATGGCACAGGAAAAAATAAACAGTCAAAAACTTATAAGTATAGAAGAAGTAAACAATATTAGAAAAGACAAAGCAAAGCTAAACAAATCAAAGTTTGATTATGAAAGAAGAATAGCTGAAATAGATAGAATAATAAAAGCAAGCTATGAAGATAAAGTAAATGGGATTTTGACAGTAGGGGAGTACATAAAGATGACAGATGAATATAAAAAAGAAAAAGAAGAATTATTATTAAAAGTGAAAGAACTAGAAAAGAATTTAAGTACATATAAAGAAACAAAAGAAGATGAACTAACAAAAATTATAAAAAATATAACTGATTTTGAGATAGTAGACAAGGAAACAATAGTTAGTTTAATTAATAGAATAGAAATAATAAATTCAGAGACTATTAAGATATATTATAAGTTCTCCGAATAAAAATTTAAAAAAAAATTGCCCTTTGGACTGTGTTAGTCTTCTTAAATCTATCCCAATAGGAACTGTGCATGGAATGCAGATGATATTGACAAAATACTAGAAGTGCTTGATAGACGTAATATAAAAGTGACATTTTTTATGGTAGGAGATTGGGTAGAAAAATTTCCAGAAAGTGTAAAGAAGATTATGAATGCAGGTCATGAAATACGGGAATCATTCCATGACTCATGCACATGTTGCAAAATTAAGCTATGAACAAAATGTAAATGAAATCCTAAAATGCACAGAAAAAATAAAAGATATTACTGGTAAAGAGACAAAATTATATAGATGCCCATATGGAGAATATAATGATACTGTAATTAAATCAGCAACAGAAAATGAATATAAGGTTGTTCAATGGTCAATAGATACTTTAGATTACGAAGGACTAGATGAAAGTCAAATGATAGATAGGATAAATAAAGGACTAAAAAATGGGAGCATTATTTTAATGCATAATGGAACAGAAAATACAGCAAATAGTTTAGAAGGGATTATAAAAGACATTCAAGAAAAAGGCTATAATCTTGTGAAGGTATCAGAACTTTTACATAATGAAAATTATGAAATTGATGCAAATGGTATGCAAAAAATAAAAAGTGGCATAAATTAAAAATGTTGTGGATATAATAGAAGTGAATGTTTTAGCTTGGAGGAAAGAAATGGCGTTTATTGGAATTATTGCAGACAATAAATATGAGAGTGGTTTAAAAAGAATTTTAGAAGGTAGAATAAATACGCCAAATAAAGAACATACAATAGTAGTTATAAATGATAGGAGTATAGAAAATGTTAAAAATATACGTTTCGAAACTATACTAATTATGAATTTAAACAAGGTAGAAGAAAAACAAGAACTATTAAAAGAACTTTTCAAAAATTCAAAGTATTTAGTAATTAATGCAGATATGGAAAGTAATTTACAATTTACAGAAGATATGAAACTTAATGTTATAACTTTTGGATTTAATTCAAAGTCAACGATAACAGCGTCAAGTGTAGAAGAAAATTTTATAATTTGTATTCAAAGAAACATAATAGATATAAACAAAAAAACGCTAGAACCCCAAGAAATAGAAGTTAAAGTTATAGATAAGAAACTTTCAAATAATAGTCATAATCTTATGGGAATTGCATCAATCCTTCTAATTTATGGCAAAAAAGAAATTTTTTTCTAAAAAATTAACATTTTATGTAGACAAAACTAAAATTATGTAGTATAATAAAAGAGTAAATTGCTAAAAAAGAGGAATAAACAATAGAAAAACATAATATTTGCAAAGGAATTTGCAAAAAGAAATATACGTAAGAAATAAACAAATGTACACAAATAATACCTACGTAGAAGATAGGGAGGAACAGAAAAATAACACAAATTATTTGGATAATAACCATTTAGTATTAGTGGGAAAAATCACAAGCGAAAAAAAATTTAGTCATGAAATTTATGGAGAAAGTTTTTACATATTTGATTTAGAAGTTCCACGTTTAAGTGAAACATTTGACATTATTCCTGTTACAATTTCAGAAAGATTAATTGATGACAATGAATTACAGATTGGCAAAAAGTTAATTGTAAAGGGACAATTTAGGTCTTACAATAGTTATGAAAATGAAAAGAACAAATTAATTCTTACAGTTTTTGCAAAAGATATAATATTCGAAAAAGACATTGAAGAAAAAGTAGAAGAAGATGAAGAAATTAATTTGGAAATTTCAAATGAAGTTGTTTTAATTGGACACATTTGCAAAAAGCCAATTTATAGAAAGACACCTTTTGGACGTGAAATTGCAGACCTTTTACTTGCAGTAAATAGAGCATACAGCAAATCAGATTACATACCAGCAATAGCATGGGGAAGAAATGCAAGATTTTGTGATCATCTAGAAGTTGGTGCACAAGTAAAAGCAATTGGTCGTGTACAATCAAGAAAGTATGAAAAGAAATTTGAAGATGGAAGTACAATAGAAAGAGTAGCTTATGAAGTATCTATTTCTAGCTTAGAAGTTATTAATGAAAAAGAAGAAGATAATGAAAGCGAAACAGAACATGAAATGAGCGAAGCGGAAGCTGTATAAATATAATATAGAAAATATCATCCTTAACATAAAACTAAAAAAGCATGGATTTTAATTTTATCCATGCTTTTTTAGTTTTATGTTAAGAGAAAGAATTATGCTAAGTCTTTTTTTATTTTATCCATTGCAAGTGCACAAGCAAAAAATGAGGCACTGAATGATATTGAAAGAGAAACTATTTTTATACCTATGTAATAAATCAAATTAGAGTTTTTGAAAGATATGTAATAAAGTAAGAAAATAGTTCCTATTAGTGAAATTACAAGTGAAAAGTATAATCCATTAATCATTATTTTTTTTATTTTTAAATCAAAGTTTTTAACTGTATTAGAAAGTTTTTCAATCATATATATCATCTCCATAAATATATGTTAACATAAAACAAAACTATGTGCAAATGTAATTATTGGTAATTATCAATAAAAAATAGTTATATTGCAGAAAAAATTAAAAAATAAATATTGAAATCAATATTAACTTATGATAAAATTAGCGATATAAAATTAAACAAAGGAGAAGAATGTATGAAAGAAGAGAAAAAGGGAAAAATTTCACTTTTGCTAATGATTGGAGTTGTATTCATATGTATAATTGCATTAATAATAATGCTTTTTTCAAACAAGGGCAGAAAAGAAACAAATACATACAAAGAAGGAAATGAAATAGTAGCAAATGAAAATATGTCAGAAAAAATGAATGGAATAGTTGTAAAAGCAGAAGATAAATATTTATATGCAATATTCCCAGATAATAATATCGGACTATGCTCAGTTAGCTATACAAAAGAAGGCGATATTGGTTTTAGACAAGGGCAAGAAATAGCAATTTTTTTTAATGGAGCTATAGCAGAAACCTATCCAAGTCAGATTAGTAATGTACGGAAAAATCGAAATAGTAAAGGATAAAAGTGAGTTTGAAATTCCAAGAGAAGCTATGCAATATTGTTATAGTAAAAAAGAAAACGTAATTATGTCACTAGAGGAGTTTACAAAAGAAAAAATTGTAATAAAGGTTACAGATACAAATAGTGTACCATATGAATTTTCAAATAATTTTACATGTATACTGTTAGATGTAAATAAATGAGTTTACATCTAATTTTTTTGGTTGTAAAATTATTTACAAAGAATTTAAGTTAGAACATCAACTTACAGAGGTCTTAGAATCTATCAAATTGACAGTTCGACTTTTATTCCTATTATTAATTTAGTTTTAGATAGTGAGGGCATCGACTCTATATAACAAGCATGATGAAATAATAGTAGAGGTAAAAGACTTAAATTCAAAAAGAAAGTAGGTGAATAATTTTGAAAACAGTATTAAGTGTAGATGTTGCTAAAAACAAAAGTATGATAATGCTTATGAATAGTGATGGAGAGATACTTATTGATACAAAAGAAATAAATCATAATTTAGAGGATTTTGAAAAAGTAAAAGAAGATATAAAAGGAATTAATCCACAAAATCTAACCGTATTTATGGAATCAACAGGTACATATCATTTGCCAGTAGAAAGATATTTTAAAGAAAATGGCTTTAATACTTTAGTTATCAATAGTTTAACAACTAAAAACAATTATGATACTATTAGAAAAACAAAAACAGATAAAAAAGACTGTTACAGATTAGCAAAGTTATTTTTTGTAAATGAAGTAGAATATCACGATTTATCTAAAAAGGATTTATACGCTAATTTAAAAGCAATGACAAGACAATACTTTTATTTACTCCAGAATAATGTTAGCTGTAAAAATAGATACAAGAGATTAATAAATATATGCTTTCCAGAACTAGAAAAAATTTTTAAATCAACAAGAATTTATGATGATACAGCATTGAGCTTTATTAAAAAATTTCCACATGCAGAGATAGTAAAAGAGAAGCGAATTGATGCAATGTATAATAATTTATATAAGACAAATGGAAGAAATTTAAACTTTTACAAAAGACTAGCAGAAACTATAAAAACAGCTTCAGCTAACTCTTATCCTGGAGTTGATAAAGACCATGAAGATGTAAAAAATCTTTCAGATATGTCTAAAATAGTACAGAATAATAACAATATCATAAATAAATTAAGAGAAAAAATGATAAAAACAGCAAAACAATCTCCATATTATAAAATAATAAATTCGTTTTATGGAATAGGAGAAATACTAACGGCAGAAATACTTGGAGAATTAGGAGATATAACAAGATTTGATAGTCCAAAGGAAATAATAGCGTTTTGTGGACTTAATCCAACAATAAAACAGTCTGGAAAAAGTATAAATGTGAAAGGAGCGATATCAAAAAGAGGAAATAAATATGCAAGATATATATTATTTAATTGTAGTCAAATGGTAGTAAAATTAGGAGCTTCAAATTATCCAGAACATCCAGTATATATTTATTACCAAAGTAAAAAAGCAGAAGGCAAACATTATTATGAAAGCCTAACTGCTTGTTCTACAAAAATCCTAAGAATGTTATATTCTATGTGCAAAAATAATAAACAATTCTTAGAAAAATAACTATAATTGAATTTTATCATAAAAGAAGTGAAAAAGATACAATTTTTTAAAAAATATATCGTTTTCGCTTGTTTGCCATACGAAAAAATAATATAATAAATTTACAAAAAGGGGCTTGACAAAAATTAGATAGTCATGTATAAAAATTATGATATACTTTTATTAAATTGATTGATATTTGTATCAATCGTTATGAGAGTTGAAAAAGTTGTAGATAACTACGCCAATTTCATCAATTTATAACAAAAAAATTTTTTATATAAATGAGTGGAGTACACTTTACAAAGGAACAGTTTTATTGCAAGTTATCAAAACACTTAAAATATAAATATTGAATAAAAGGAGATTAAATAATTTATGAGATGTAATATTAGATATATAGAAGACAATGATGGTCTAGATTATTGGTGCTTAACTCATAAAGCAAAAGCTAATGTAATTGATGGTCAAAGACCAAGCTGTTGTGATTGTAAATATAAAGAAAGATATAAAAATATTGTAGAAATGGAAATAGAAGATATAGAGAATATAAAAATTATCTATCCCAATTTAAATAAAAATAATAATGTAAAAATATATATAAATGGTCAAGAATTTAATGGAATTATGAAATTAGAAAGTAGTATAATTGATTTAAAAGATTATGGAGGTTTAATGCTTTCTAAATTAAATAATATAGAATTAAAAGCAAGTAAATGTCCATATTGTGGGGGAATGCATACAGATAATGGAATGTTTGCTTATAAACCACATAGTGAACATTTATGCATTTACTGTGGGCATTTTTATAAAGTAGAAGAAGCTAATATTGGAAATGAACTTGCATTATATTTTGATTTTCCCAATATAGATTTAGAAGAAAATGCAGTTTCAATCGATGAAAAGTGTGAAGTAATATATGACTTGTTTACAGGGGATTTATTTGTAAATAATATTTCCTGCCAAAAAGTTCAAGTGAATAATAAAGAGATTGATGTAGTCACATTTTTAAATGAAGTTTTAAAAAATGAATATTAATTAAAATCAAAAGATGAATCAAAAATAGAGGCTGTTAGATATGATGTTTATATTACTTGTAAATTTATGTAAATTATGGTAAAATAGAACTATACAATTAATATTGGAGGTATTGTTATGTTAGACATTGTATACTTTGTACCAGGAAAGAAGGGGCGGTATATCAATAGGAACTGGAAGGCTAAGATAACCGTTGGAAAGAACATTCATCAAGAGGGATATTATATGGGAACAGCGGTAGAAAGAGAAAATTGCTGGATTTTTTCTGGCAAGCCCTATATTCCATCTAAAATTGATATCCCTGCTGTTGTGGATTTCAATCCCAATCATTATCGTGCTGGAATAATCCAAGACAGCGTTCGCTATTTCCTTGTGGAACATAAGAAAAGCGGCGGGCACTTTGTTATCTGCCAATATCTACTCAACACCATTCATTTAAAGTATAGGAAACTATATTTTTCTGATTTGCTTTCATTTGTTCATGGGAAATGGAAAGTGATGAAGGAATGGCCGTCTAATGCAGAGTGGGGGCATGCAAATCGCAAGATGGAGGAATACTGGAGAAGGTATCATAACTACTATGGGGAAGACTTCGAAATAATTCGTGAACTTAATTGTTCATAAATACCTCAGAGTGCATGAGCATTGTTCATGCACTCTATTTTGTGATTTATTAATGTGATATAATCTGAAGAAATAGAAAAGGAAGGAAAAATAAAGAAAGATGGATAATATGAAATTAGAAAACAATAAAGCTTCTAAAATTATTTTAATACAAGGAGCAATGGAAATAGAAATACAATATATTGTTGATTCACTAAGTGAAAAAAGTATTAGAAAGATTGCAGAGTACGAATTCTATGAGGGAACAATAAAAAATACAAAAATAGTTGTATCAAAAACTTTAGTAGGAACAGTTAATGCAACAATAGCAACTAGTATAGGAATTACGAACTTTAATCCAGATATTGTTATTAACCAAGGAATAGCAGGCTCACACAGAGAAGACATACATACAGGTGATATAGTAATAGGAGAAAAATGTTGTAACATTAATTCATATAAAATGCCCATTAAAAGTAAAGGACAAGGGTCTAATCCATTTGAATGGGAATTAAATAAACGTGCTAAAGAAATACAGTATGCAGATTCGCAATTAGTAAATACTGTTGAAAAGAGTCTTATATCTAATTGTAAAAGCAAAGTGTATAAAGGTACATTAGGAAGTGGAGATGTATTTAATAGAGAGTATGATAGAATTATATGGATAAATAATATATTTGATAATTTATGTGAAGACATGGAAAGCATAGGAACTTATTCAGTATGCAACAGGTTTAAAGTCCCTTGTATTGGAGTTAGAATAATATCTAATAATGAGTTACTATTAGAGGAACTAAATAAAGAAAAAGCAATTGAATTACAAAAATTACTAGTTAATATACTTGAGGATTTTTAAGCAATCATTGTATTATGTTAATTTGACTATCCCAGTAAAATATAGTATAATAAAAGTATTCACTTAAAAAGTAAAATTTGCAGGAGGTGCTTATAGTGAATGATGAAAAAAGAGTTTGTGCTGACTCTTGTCACGGAGAACGGAATTGCATTTATGCAAAATTGGTAGAGGAAACAGGAGAACAGCCAACGGTCATTTTCAAAATGAATTCATGTGGCAGATTAAGTGAGGTACATATTAAGGTAGAAATGACATCTACAAGTGTTTACTGTGACCATTCAAGTCTACCCAAATCAGAGCTTGTTGGAAATGCTAAGAATGAGTTTTCCTTCTACGCACCAAGAAGATGTCCTAGATTACAAGAAGAGGAGAAAAGAGCTGAAAGTCCAACAAAAGACCTCACCTTTTTGGAAAAGTTCAAGCAGCGTTTGAAAATTTAACAAAGCACCTGTGAGTGGAATGATTTCTAATTAGAATTATTCCACTCACATTTTTGTATACATACTCAAAAAACTTTATAACAATTGAATAGATATATAATTATTATATTGAAGATAAGGAGTAATAGCCCGCCATACAAATGGCGGGCTATTACTAAGATAGAGATTATTGACTTAACTTACATATGGAAGAAACAAGCTCCATAAAAGTTTTATTAAGAAACTTATCTTCCAAATCAATCCAATTATCTCTTGGCAAAGGGCGAATAGCCCTGATGCTACCATCATGCTTAAACATAACAGCAACAGCATCTCCCTCATCAATACCATTATCAGAAAAATGTTTCTTTAGCTTGATACGTTCTCTCTCTGCCTCTTCCATAGAATTTTCACTAAGATAAATAGGTGTCAAATTCTGAATGGAAAGGTTAGGTACATCAGAGAACATGATGTTCCAAGCCCAAAAACATTTAGGACTGAGATAGTAGGGAGGAGCATTTAAGCTGTTAATCCGAGCGGTAGCGATACCCATAGTTATTCCGTTCATGTCAATTCCTCCTTAAGTCATTAGGTATGTATTCAACAGTAGCATAAAGCTACACATTTAGATTATAGCAGATTTTATGCCATTTTGCAATAAAAATAGTAGACCTTGAGAGTATATATGAAAGAAATGTGATAATGTATTAAATAAGGAAATGAGAAAGATAGAATAATTTGACTATAAATATTGAAAAGAAAGATTTTTTGTGATATAGTAAAAAAAAAGCAAAAGGAGAAAAAAGAGTGAAAGTACTAATTGCTACAGAAAACCAAGGGAAAATAATATTGAAGTAGATTTATTTTTTGGAATTGAAAGTGGAATAAATGATTTACTAGGTAGATGGATGATTACAAACATAGCAGTAATTGAAGATAATGAAGAATTTGAAAGTTATGGAACAAGTCCTTCATTTCCAGTTCCCAATAAGTTAGTAAAAAAGTTTTAGATACAAACCTAAGTGAAGCAATGGATTATGTTTTAGGAGAAGACAAAGAGAGACACAATCATAAAGGAGGAATCCAATTATTAACCCATGATAAAATTTCAAGAATAGATTTAACTGAATATGCTTTTATAATGGCATTAACAAAATATATTAATGGGGAGAAATGGAGATAAGAAATGAAAATAGGAATTGATATTGATGACACAACATTTTTAACTGTAAAATCAATGCTAAAATATGCTGATATATATGAAGAAGAGATATCTGGAGTACCGACTAATAGGGATAGCTTTGGATTGATAAAAAATAGATATTATTTAAAACATTTGTATGGGTGGGACGAAAAGACTAAATACGATTTTTTTGATAAATATTATAAAAATGTATTAGAAGAATGTACAATGCTTCCAAATGCAGATAAAGTAATTCAAAATCTAAAAAAAGAAGGAAACATAATACATTTTATTACAGCAAGATTGATGAATATTAAAGGATGTGATACTGAAGCAATTACCAGAAGAAGTTTAGAAAATTTTAATATTCCATATGATAGTTTAGATTTACATGTTAGTGATAAATTAGAATTTTGTAAAAAGTTCAAAATTGATATATTAATTGAAGACAGTTATGAGACATGTAAAGAATTAATGAGCAATGGTATTAAATCAATTCTAATGACAACAAAGATGAATTCAGATATTGAAGATAAAGATATAGTAAGAACAAACAATTGGAATGAGATTTATGAAGAAATACAAAAATATAATAAAAAGTAGTAAATTTAAAAAATGTATAATATAAGGAAATATGTTTATTAATAAAAAAGTATAGAAAGATTATTTGTAAAGATATTAGCTGAGTAGCTCAAATAAACCTCTCAAAAAAGAGGTTTGTTTTTGTGTGAAAATATTGAGAAAGTAGACATTTTGTGATATAAAATAAAGAAAGAGATAGTTATAATCTACTATAAATAAGGAGATAAGGTTGAAAAATAATTACAATTTTGGCGTCGTCAAACTTTATTTTAAATTTAATCAATGTACAATCAGTACAACTCATAAATTTAAAACTCGTTTTCCTATCCAAAATCTAATTCTTTTCCAACCAACTTGTGCCTTGAGAAGGGAATGTGATTAAATATGGAAATAAAGAAAAACCACGAATATATTGTTGATATAATTGACAATGGATTTGAGGGAGAAGGAATAGCAAAGATAAATAACTTTACAATTTTTATTCCAGGAGCCATAAAAGGAGAAAAGATAAGAATTTTAATTGTAAAAGTATTATCTTCACATGCCTTTGGCAAAATAATGGAAATAATAAATAAGTCCAAAACAAGACAAGAGGCAGACTGTAATACATATAAAAGATGTGGAGGATGTAATTTACGACACATAAAATATGAAGAAACACTAAAATTGAAGCAAAATATAGTACAGAACTTAGTAAATAAAACATTAAAAAGTAAAGTAACAGTACAAGAAACATTAGGAATGGAGAAACCATATCACTATAGAAATAAAGCACAATATCCTATTGGGATAAATAAAGCAGGAGAACAAGTAATAGGAGTATTTGCTAATAGAACTCATGATGTAATACCAATAGACAAATGCTTTATACAAAATGAAGATTCAGAGAAAATAGCACAATATATAATTGAATTTGCAAAAAAGAATAATATTAGTGTATATAATGAAAAGAAACAAGAAGGATTGCTAAGACATATTGTTGTAAAAGTTGGCATAAAAACTAAACAAATAATGTGTATAATTGTAATAAATGGTAAGGAATTTCCTCAAGAACAAAAGCTAGTAAAAGAGTTAATTCAAAAGTTTAATAATATTAAAACTATAATTAAAAATATCAATATGAAAAATACAAATGTAATATTGGGACAGGAAAATGTAAATTTATATGGAAATGGGTTTATTGAGGATATATTAGGAGAATACAAATTTATGATTTATCCACTATCTTTTTATCAGGTAAATCCTGTACAAGCAGAAAAATTATATAATTTGAGTGTAGAAATGGCCAATATTTCTAATCAAGATATAGTGTTTGACTTGTATTGTGGAATAGGGACAATTTCTCTATTTATGGCCAAACATGCAAAAAAGGTATATGGTATTGAAATTGTACAAGAAGCAGTTGATGCTGCTAAAAAGAATTCAGAGATTAATGGAATTTTTAATACTGAATTTTATGCAGGAGATGTAGAAGTTATATTAGATAAATTGATTGGACAAAAGAATATTAAAGCTGATGTGGTAGTGTTTGACCCACCTAGAAAAGGTTTAGATAATAATACTATAAATAATGTTTTGAAGATTAATCCTAAAAAAATTGTATATATAAGTTGTAATCCTGCAACTTTAGTTAGAGATTTATCTATGTTTGAACACAATTATGATATAAATACGATTATTCCTGTAGATATGTTCCCTTTTACAAGTCACGTGGAAGTAGTCTCAGTGCTAGGTCTAAAAAAATAAAAAGTGTTGATAAATCAAGGGTTACAGAAAATTAAAAAATTATAAATTTCAATAAAAAAATACTAAAGCAGAAAAGTAAAAATCAAAAATTAGTGATGTGGAGTGTTGGGACATGATTCCACACTACCTAAAATAAAAGAAAATTTTTAACCAAAATCAATTAAATAGAGAAATAAAGAGCTAATCGAAAGGTTGGCTTTTTTGTTGCAAAAAAATAGCAAAGGGGGTAGAAGATTAATGAAGAACAATGAAGTAATAGAATATCTTAATAATCTCAAAAAAGGAATGTTTTGTACAGTAAATATTCCTTTATATAATGGACAAACAATTCCTGTTACAGTTAAATATATGGGAAAAGATTCACAAGGAAGATATAAATTTTTAGATACTGGAAAGATGATAATGTCAAAAAGTTTTATAGAACAGCAAGAAATAACAATAGATGAAACATTTAATAGAGATAAAGCTATTGAAATTAACAAAAAATTGAGAAAGCAAGATAGAACAAGATAAAAACAAAGTGAGTTGAATTGAAGTCAATTCGCTTTTACATAGCTTTTATTTTTTTTATTAAAGGCTAATTTTATGGGAAAGGAGGGTAAAAAGTGTCAAAGTGTAAAGTGATTGCCATTGCTAATCAGAAACGGTGGGGTAGGAAAAACAACTACAACAGTAAATTTAGGAAATGGACTTGTAAGAAGTGGGAAGAAAGTATTGCTAATAGATTTAGATCCACAAGGAGATTTAACTACATCATTAGGTTTCAAAAATCAAGATAACATGGAAAATACAATAAAAACACTACTGGAAAAAGTAATACAGAAAATTGAGATAGACCAAGAAGAGGCAATATTGAAAAATAATGAGAGAATAGATTTAATTCCAGCAAATATTGAATTAGAAGCATTAGAAACATCAATGATCAAATATATAGATAAGGAAAACATTTTAAAGAAATATGTTAGCAAAGTAAGAGAAAATTATGATTATATTTTAATTGATTGTAGACCTTCTTTAGGTTTACTAACAATAAATGCTTTAGCAACAGCAGATAGTGTTATTATACCAGTTCAAGCCCAATATCTACCATTAAAAGGAATGACACAATTGTTTCAAACAATAGATAAAACGAGAGTACACATCAATCGTAAATTAAAAATTGAGGGAGTATTATTAACTATTGCAGATATGAAAACAAAACTAGCAAAGACTACAATAGAAACATTAAGAAATAATTATGGTAGAAATATAAAAATATACAATACAGTAATTCCTATGGGAGTAAAAGCAGCCGAAAGTACGATAGAGGGCAAAAGTGTATATGCTTATGACAAAAAAAGTAAGCCAGCAATAGCTTACGAAGAATTTACAAAGGAGGTGTTAGCTAATAGCGAAAGAACTAAAGCTAGAACTTACGAGTGTAGATGAATTATTTAAGTTTAGCACTAATAAAGGAAAAGCAGAAACAGTTGTAATACTAAATCCAAATGAAATTTCCGATTTTCCAAATCATCCATTTAAAATAGAAGATAACGAAGAAATGCAGAAGATGGTAAGAAGTATAGAAATGATAGGAGTAAAAGAGCCAATCCTTGTAAGACCTAAGCAAGATGGTGGTTATGAAATGATAGCTGGTCATAGAAGAAATTTTGCAACAAAAAAAGCAGGATTGACAGAGATACCAGCTATTGTTAGAGAAATGACAGACGAAGAAGCTGTAATTATAATGGTAGATAGTAATATTCAAAGAGAAAAGATATTGCCATCTGAAAAAGCATTTGCCTATAAAATGAAAATGGAAGCAATAAAAAATCAAGGAAAAAGAAATGATTTAACTTCGTGCCAAGTTGGCACAAAGTTAAGAACAGATGAAAAAATAGCAGAAAATTCAGAAGATAGTGCTAGACAAATTCAAAGATATATAAGATTAACTGAACTAATTAGAGAATTACTAGACATGGTGGATATACAAAAAATAGCTTTTAGTCCAGCAGTTGAAATATCTTATCTAACTAAAGAAGAACAATATTTATTATTAGATTGTATAAAAAGATATGATGCAACACCTTCACAAGCACAAGCTATATACTTAAAAAGATTAAGTCAAGAGGGAAAACTAACAACAGATAAGCTAGAAGAAATTATGGAAGAAGAAAAACCAAATCAAAAGCCGAAGTATAAAATTAATTATGATAGGTTTGAGAGGTATTTTCCTAAAAATGTAGCAACAGAAAAAGAAGTAGAGGATTTTTTGTTTAAATGTGTAGAAGAACATTATATTAGACAAAAACAGAAACAACGAGCTATGGCAAGATAAAAAATTGGAAGTATAAAAATAAAAAAATATTATGAATTGCATATTTGAAAGTAATAAAACATTGTAGTAAAATGAAACAAAAAAAGGGGATGTTTTATTATGAGTAAAAATAAAAAAGTAGTAATTGTAACAATAATATCAATGATTTTTATTGTATCGCTTATAACAATAATGTTTATATATGGAAGTAAAAGTACTAATATTGCTAGTGGGGAAGATAATATTAATACTATGCAAGAAGATACAGTAACAGAGGAGAATAATATTGCAAATGAAATCATAGACAATAATGTTCAAGAAAATATAATAGAAAGTGAAACTAATGAAATACAACAAAGTAATGAACAACAATTAGTTCAGGAAACTTCTACACAATCATTAGCTAAAAAAGAAAATAGCAAAACAACTACAAGTGAAACAAATCAACCAAATCAAAATACACCACAAATACAACTTCAACAAGAGCCAACAACTCAAGTTAATAAACAAGAAACAACAACATCTAAGCCTATTATAGAAAAATGTACTACAAATAATAATCATGGAATGAGTGTAGGAAATTCAAATAAATGGTTTAATTCAAAGGCAGAAGCAGTTGCAGTATATGAAAGTGAAATAAAAGAATGGGGCAACAAGTGGGAAAAATTTGAAATAGATGATGCCACATACGAAAAAAATTGTCCATATGGATATGAAGTATGGAGTTGTCCATATTGTGGTAAATGGACTATAAATTATTATTATAATTAAAATAAAAAATAAGAAATTAAATTTTAGGACAAGTAATCAAAGCTTGTTCTTTTTTATGTTTAAAAGGAGGAATTTTAAGTGTTAAAATTAAAACAAACAAAAAAGGTTAAAAAGATATTAGCAATATTATTGCTAGTTCTAACTATATTTAGTACAACACAACCTATATTTGCAGCATCTGGTACAGGGCAATGGGTAGGTGGACAATATGGTTCAAAAATATTTACAACAGATAGTGATAATAGTGGAAATGGAGTATTAATTAGAAGATTAATAAATAATAAAACGGGAGAAAAACTAACTGTATTTTGTGCTGAGCATGGAGTACCATTTGAAACTGGTACAGTATATAATGGAGAATATTATACACCAACAGATGCTACAATTAAAAAAGCATGTAAAATTGCTTATTTTGGTTGGTATTCAAAACATGGAAATTATGTTGTAGATGGAGGAATTTTAGATGACTCATGGGCTTATGATATTAGATTACAATATGTTTTCACACAACAATATATTTGGGAGACATTAGGACAAAGTAATGCAACTTTTATTGATGGAAATATTCAAAATAGATATGTTGCATATAAAGCAGAAATAGAGCAAAGTATTGCAAACATGGAAAGAAAACCAAGTTTTACAGGAACAACAATTACAGTACAAGCAGGAGAAACAAAAACAATTACAGATTCAAATGGAGTATTAGCAGATTATAATAGTATAGACACAACAGTTGATGGAATTAGATTTGTTCATAACAAAGGAGACAATTCTATAAATATTACTGTTAATGAAGAGTGTTCATTAGAAAATTATAGAATATCAGATGCTACAATGAAAAGTTGGGGATTAATAAAAGATGGAACACAAGATAATGATACTACAATATATTTTTCTTTTAGAGATGGTATTCAAAATCAATTATATGCAATGCATTATAATGATCCAATATCAATGCACTTAACTTTAAATATTGAACAATTTGGAAGATTAGAATTAAGTAAATTAAATACAAATGGAGATTTAGTTGATGGGGCAGTTTTTAATGTTACAGGAGTAAATGGTTTTAATCAAGATGTGGAAGTATCTAATGGACAAATAACATTAGAAAAATTGAAAAAAGGTACTTACTATATAAAAGAAAAATCTAGTCCAGATGGTTACTTATTAAATACAGAAACTTATTCAGCAACAATAAAACCTAATGAAACAACTCAAAAAGCAATAGTAAATGAAGAGCCAATAGGAGAAATAACAATCACTAAAACAGATATAGAAACAGGAAACGAAAACAGAATTGATAAGAAAAGTCATCATGGAGATGCAAGTATAAAAGGAGCAGAATATACTTTGTATGCAAGTTCTGATATTTATAATAAAAAGGGTACAGTAAAATATTTCTCAAAAGATGAGCAAATTGCAAAATTTACTTTTAATGAGTATGGTGTAGCAAGTATTAAAATTATAAATAGTTCTACACCTGCACAAATTAGTGTTAATGGAAGTTCACTAACAGGACTACCAATGGGCAGTTATTATTCAAAAGAGACAATAGTACCAACAGGTTATACAAAAGATACAAACACTTATACTTATACACTTTCATACAAAGATAGCAGTACAAAAGTAATTAAATCAAGTGGAATAGTAAAAAACACAGTACAAAAAGCACCTTTTGAGGTTATAAAAGTAACAACAAATGATAATACAGTAGCAGAAACAGTAGAGGGAGCAGAATTTACAGCAATACTTACAAAGTATGTAGACTATTATGGAAGTTTTGATGAGGCAAAGAAACATTTAAACGAATTTGCAAAAGATGAATATTCAGTATTTAAAACAGGAAGTAATGGACATGGAATATCAAGTCTTTTAGCTTATGGAGAATATACAGTAAATGAAACTTATACACCATCTCCAGAAATAGAAACAGTAGAACAATTCTATGTAACAATAGATAGAGATAGTAAAACACCAGTAAAAGAACTTGTAGCCAATGATCTACCATTTGAAGCATATATAAAACTACAAAAACAAGATAAAGATACAGGAAAATTTGTAACTTATTCTAATGCAACATTTGAATTATATAGATTAAATGAAGATACAAACAAATGGGAACAAGTACAATGTAAAGTTGGAAATAGATATTTTAAATCATGGACTACAAATAATGAGGGAATTGCAAGAACAGAAACAAAATTGGAAGCAGGAAGATATAAATTAACTGAAATAAAAATCCCAACTGGATTTATACAATTAGATGAAGAATTAACTTTTAAAGTAGATAACAGAAACTCTACACTAAATTATGATAAAGATTTTGATGCATGGATTACTGTAACAGCTAAAAATGAACAACCAACAGGAACATTAAAATTAAATAAAAAAGTTACTTTAAGAGAAGATGTAGACAAAACAATGATAAAGAAAATTGACTTTACAAAAATATCATTTGAACTAGTTACAGATGAAAAGATAATTGACTATGCAGATGGATCTACTATATATGAAAAAGGAACAGTAGTAGGAAAATATAATCTAAAAGAAGATGGAACTTTAATAATTGATAATCTACCTATGGGAAAATACCATTTAAAAGAGTTAACAACAATAGATGGAGCTGTATTAGATGAAACAGAACACAAAGTAGTATTCGAACAAAAAGATACAGTAACAAAAGAATATATTGTAGAATCTAATATTGAAAATAAAACAACAATAGTTGAAATATCAAAACAAGATATAACTGGAGAAAAAGAATTAGTTGGTGCAAAACTAACTGTTACAGATGAGAATAATGAAGTTATAGATAGTTGGGTAGCTACTGATAAAACTCACAAAATTGAGGGATTAAAAGTAGGAAAAACTTATACTCTAACAGAGGAGATAGCACCAGAGCCTTTCGTAAAAGCAACTTCAATAAAATTCACAGTAGAAAATACAGCAGAAATTCAAAAAGTTATAATGATAGATAAACAAGTAACAATGTCAAAAGAAGATATTGGAGGAAATGAAATAGAGGGAGCAGAACTTAAAGTAGTAGATAAAGACGGAAATATTGTAGATAGTTGGACATCTACAAAAGAAATTCATACAATAAAAGGACTAACAGAGGGAGAAAGTTACACATTATATGAAGATTATGCACCAGATGGATTTGTAATTTCAAATCAAATAGACTTTACAGTAACAGAAGATAAAGAAACACAGCAAATTAAAATGATAGATAAAGTTGTGGAAGTGGTAAAGACTGATCTTACAACAGGCGAAGAACTAGAGGGAGCAGAATTAAAAGTAGTAGATGAAGATGGAAACGTAATTGATGAGTGGGTATCAACAAAAGAACCACACAAAGTTATAGGACTAGAAGAAAATAAAACTTATAAATTAGTTGAAATTACAGCACCTTATGGCTATGAAATTACAGAAGAAATAGAATTTACAGTAACAGAAGATAAAGAAACACAAAAAATTGAAATGAAAGACATGCCAATTCTTCAAGATATTAAATTAGTAAAAATTGATAGTAACACAAAAGAAGTAATAAAAGATAAATTTACTTTTGGAATATATGAAGATGTAGAATGCACAAAACTTATAAAAGAAGTTAAATCAAACAAAGAAGATGGAACAGTTTTATTTGAAGATTTAAGATATGGCACTTACTATATTAAAGAATTAATTGCTCCAAAAGGTTATGTACTATCTGATAAAGTTATAAAAGTTGAAATGAATGACAAAGGAGTATTTATTGATGACACAAAAGTAGAGGGAGAAGATTCAGTATATACTTTTGAATTTTACAATACACCAGTAGATACACCAAAAACAGGAGATAATAGTAATATGACAATATGGATTTCAATACTTGCAATTTCAGCAATAGCTTTAGCAGGAGTGGGAGTTTACGAACTAAAAAAGAAAAAATCAAATCATAAATAAAGAGATATTAAAAGGGTAACTAAAAATATTAGTTGCCCTTAATTCTTTTAAGGAGGAACAATGCCAAAATATACACTAAATCAAACATTAAAAACATTGGAAAAATTATTTAAAAGGGATATAACAACAACTAAACAGTTTAGAAATTTAAAATGGGATAACCTAGATAAAATTGATAAAGAATTAACACCAGTAGAAAAGAGTTTTATTATGGATTTTAGAAATGCAGTAATTAAAAAGAAAATAGTAGAATTTTTAGCTGGAAAAGAAATAAAAGAGGAGAGTGAAAAAAGTGATAGAACATTATAAAAAACCATCAGTAAAATTTATTGTAAATAAAGGGAACTTTAATAAACTAATGTCTATATTAACATTTCAAGAAGAAAATATTGTAACAGAAGAATGGAAACAAAGAGCTAGTAATTTAAAAGATTTATTATTAAGATATTCTATACCACAAAAAGATGAAGAGGGAGAAATATCAATAATAGATATTGGATTGTTTCAAAAGGAAGCGGCAGAATTAATAGTGTTATTACTTTCTGCATTTGATAATATATTACAAGTAGAAGAAGATTATACAAAGAAAATGAAACGACAATAAATATAGAGGAGGAATAGTTTGGGAAAGATTAAAGAAACAAGACAACTCTATAAAGAAGTAATAAATGAAATTTCAAAAAGTGAAGAAAATTGGCAAATTTTTTTAGACAGTAGTTCATGGAATTTTAAATATGATTTTGATGATCAAATTCTAATATATGCTCAAAGACCAGATGCAAAAGCATGTGCAACAATGGAAGAATGGAATAAAAAGCTAAAAAGATGGGTAAATAGTGGAACAAAACCAATATATATTTTTGATAAAAATCCATATAGTGAATATCCATTCAAATTAGTATTTGATTTATCAGATACTCATAATTACAATAATACTGAATACAAATTATGGTCAATAAAAGAAGAATATGAACAAGATATAATTGAAAGTTTAGAAGCAAATTTTGGAGATATAGATTCAAAAGAATCATTAGCACAAGCAATAATTAATGCAAGTTATAATATGGTAGTAGATAATATGGAGGATTATTTAACATCAATAATAAATCATAAAGCTAATTCAATGTTTGAAAATATGTCAAAAGAAGAAATAAAATCTATATTCATGACAACTACTTGGGCAAGTGTAAGTTATATGATGATGACAAGATGTGGAATAAATGCAAGGGAAGAAATACAAACACAAGAATTTACATTTATTAAATATTTTAATAATCAAGAAGTTTTAACAACATTAGGTGCAAGTGTAAGTGATATAGCTGAAATGGGATTAAGAGAAATTGCAAGAACAGTTGCAAGTTTGCAAAAAAGTGAAAAATTAAAAAATCGCACAATTGAAAATATTGATAAAGAAATATATTCTAAAGATAATGAAAAAATCAAAGGAGGAATTGAAGATGGTAGAGAAAATAGGATACACGAAACAGGGCGAGTATTATATGCCAAATCTAGTGATGAAGAAAGAGAAAATACCAGCAGGGAAATATTCTCTAATGAGATACAATTATCTAAAGAATCACAAGAACCACGAATTGACAATTTTAGTAATGAACCAAAAATTGACAGAACATCTAACACAAATACAGGAACAAGCAAGACAGAGAGTAGAGAACCTAGTAGAGCAAATGAAGAACCAGGATGGAGTAACAGAGGAACTAAAAGCCAAAGATCAGATGAAATGGGTGGGACTTCTAAACAATTACAGGATGACAGCAGAGGAGATAGTAGTAAGCGAACTAATTTACATTTAGAAGAAAATATCTCTAAAAGAAGAACATTAACTAAAGAGGAAATGGAAACTGATAAAGATTTTCTGCAAGACAAATATACAAGTACATTATTAAGTAATATTCAAAATCTAAGTGTAACAAAAAATGAAATTAAAGAATTTTATAAAACACATTTAGATATAAATGAGAGAGTAGAATATATAAAACAAGTATTTAATGATGCATATACTGAAATTGTAATTGATGATGTAAGACTAGGATATAAGACTTATGAAAATGTATTGCATTTATGGAAAGATAATTATTTGAATAGAACAGCAGAAGTTTATTACAGATGGGAAATAATTGCAGAATATATAGAAGGACTTATTTTAGTAAATGAATTTAATGATTTGCATAAACCAGTACTAAGTTATTCAGACCAAATGCAGATTTTACAAGTAGAAGCTGAAAATGCTCCTACTTTTTCTTTTACTCAAGAAATAATTGATTATGCCCTACAAGGTGGAGGAAATGTCCAAGAAAGCAAAATGAGAATTTATAATCAATTTGAAAATAGCCTTTCTATTGAAGAAAATATTAAATTTCTTAAACATGAATATGGATGGGGTGGTAGTAGCTCAATTCATATTGGAACAAGAATAGGAATTGATTATAACGGAAAAGGAATAACTTTAAGTAGAGGATACAAAGATGATTCACCTACAATTACTTTAGCATGGAATAAAGTTGAAAAAAGAATAAGAGAACTAATAAAAGCAGACAGATACCTAAATCCTAAAGAAAAAGAAGAATATTCAAACTGGCTAAAACAAAAAGAATTAGATGAACAACTAGAAGAAAGTAAAAAACAGTTATTAGAAGATAATAAAGAACAAAATATAGAAGAAGAACCACCTAAATATGAATATCATTTAGGAGATACTGTCTATATTGGTGCAGATGAATATGAAATTGCAGGAATAAGTGATAATACAGTTACATTATATGATCCTAAATTCCCATTACTAAATAAGCAAATGGATTTTGAAGAATTTGAAAGAAAAGTCCAAGATAATTATTCAAATGACCATTTGAAAGTTAAAGATATATCTATTAATGAACAAGAAAATTCAAGTATAGATAATGAATTAGAAGTTTCAGAGGATATAATTCTAACAGAAAAACAAAATGAATTTGATTCAGAAAAGTTTGAGAGTAATATACCATATAATATGAGATTCAAAAACTGCGAACAAATGGATAGAGATTTATATTGGGTTACACAAGGAGTATTTACAAAAGCAGATCTTAATAAATTTAAAGAAGCATTAAAAGATACAAAGTTTGAAAAAGCATATGTTACTGTTCGTGATTTAAGTGAGTATAACTTTGAAGCTGATTTGTCTAAAAATGTATTTGCAATAGTAACTAAAGATAATATAAATGATATTAACTATTTTGAAGCAGCTAAAAAGATATTTAGTGATGAAGTATTAGGATTAACAGATAATAATGAAAAAATATCAAAAGAAGCTCAAACAGAAAGCAAAGAAGAAAAGCCATATAAAGTAGGACAAGAAGTTTATTTAGAATCCGATAGAAAATACAGAATAGATAAAATAGATCTAGAAAATGAAAAGATTAGTTTATTAGATTTACAAATAAATTATCCTATTTTTAGAGAAGAAAGTATTTTAACATTTGAAAACCTATATTATCAAAATGAGAGGAATTTTCCAAAGGAAGATATAAAACCTAACTTTACTAAAGCAAGAAATAAAATCCAAGATTTTATATTACATCCAGAAGTATCCCTAGAATATAGAAATAATTATAAAATTACAGACTACAATTTAGGAGTTGGAACACAAAGAGAAAAATTTGAAAGAAACATTGAAGCAATTAAAGTGTTAAAAAAATGTGAACAAGAGAATAGATATGCAACTAAAGAAGAACAAGAAATATTATCAAAATATATTGGTTGGGGTGGTTTGCAACAAGCATTTGATGCAAACAATAGTAGTTGGTCAAATGAGTATAACACATTAAAAAATTTATTAAATGAAGAGGAATATAAAAATGCTAGAAGTTCTACACTAACAGCTTTTTATACACCACCTATTGTAATAAATGCAATGTATGAAATATTGCAAAATATGGGGCTAAAAGAAGCAAATATATTAGAACCATCTTGTGGAGTAGGAAACTTTTTTGGAATGCTACCAACTGAACTTGAAAATTGTAAAATGTATGGAGTTGAGCTTGATTCTATATCTGGAAGAATAGCACAACAATTATATCAAAAATCTACAATAGCAGTTAATGGCTATGAAAAAGTAGAATTGCCAGATAGCTTTTTTGATGTTGCGATTCGGAAATGTACCTTTTGGAGATTTTAAAGTAAATGATAGAAAATATGACAAAAATAAATTTTTAATTCATGATTATTTTTTTGGAAAAACTTTAGATAAAGTAAGACCAGGTGGAGTAATTGCTTTTATTACCTCAAAAGGAACATTGGACAAGCAAAATTCAGAAGTAAGAAAATATATTGCTCAAAGGGCAGAACTTTTAGGTGCTATTAGGCTTCCTAATAATACTTTTTCAAAAAATGCAGGAACAGAAGTAACATCAGACATTATCTTCTTGAAAAAAAGAGAAAATATGACAGATATTATGCCAGATTGGGTTTATTTAGATACTGATGAAAACGGAATTACAATGAATAAGTATTTTGTAGATAATCCAGATATGATATTAGGCGAAATGGTTATGGAGTCAACTCGTTTTGGTATGGATTCAGTATGTAAACCTTATGAAGGGATAGAACTTAAAACACTATTAAATGAAGCAGTAGAAAAAATAAATGGAGAAATAACTGATTATGAGATAGGAGATATTGAAGAAAGAGAAGAAACGACAATCCCAGCAGATCTTAGTGTTAAAAATTTTTCTTATTGTATTGTTGATGGGAAAGTATATTTTAGAGAAAATAGTATAATGGCAGAACAGGACTTGCCTATAACTACTATAAGCAGAATCAAGGGAATGATTGAACTTCGTGATTGTGTAAGAGAGTTAATAAACTTGCAAACAGAAGATTATCCAGAAGAAAATATTAAAGTATCTCAAGCTAAATTAAATAGAATTTATGATAGTTTTGTAAAAAAGTATGGAATTATAAACAGTAGAGGAAATCGTTTAGCTTTTGAAGCAGACAGTAGTTATTATTTACTGTGTTCATTAGAAGTAATGGATAGTGAGGGTAGATTTGTAAGAAAAGCAGATATGTTTAATAAAAGAACAATTAAAGCATATAAAGAAATAACAAGTGTTGATACAGCAAATGAGGCATTAATTGTATCACTTTCAGAAAAAGCCTCTGTAGATTTAGAATACATGTCAAAACTTACAAATAAAACTCAAGAAGAATTAATAAAAGAACTTGAAAATGTTATCTATAAAGTCCCAATGGAAGATAGTAAATATGTAACAGCTGATGAATATTTATCTGGAAATGTAAGAGAAAAATTAAAATTAGCAGAAGCTTTAGTGGAAACACAACCAGAACTAAAAATCAATGTAGATGCACTAAAACAAGTAATTCCTAAAGATTTAACAGCTAGTGAAATTGGAATAAAATTAGGAGCAACATGGATACCAACAGAAATAATAGAAAAGTTTGTGTATGAATTGCTAGACACACCAAATACTTCTCAATGGAATATAAAAGTAAAGTTTTATAAAAATACTTCAGAATGGTATATAACGAATAAAAATTATGATTATTCAAATGTAAAAGCATATAAGGCTTATGGAACAAATAGGATAAATGCTTATGAGATAATAGAAAAGACATTAAATTTAAAAGATGTAAAAATATTTGATACAGAAACCAATGCAGAAGGAAACAAAGTAAGAGTATTTAATGCAAAAGAAACAGCTATTGCACAAGCAAAACAAGACCAAATAAAGCAAGCATTTGAAGATTGGATTTTTAATGATCAAGAAAGAAGAGAACAATTAGTAAGATTATATAATGATAGATTCAATAGTATTAGACCTCGTGAATATGATGGAAGTCATTTAAATTTTTCAGGTATGAATCCAGAAATACAATTAAGAAAACATCAACAAAATGCTATTGCTCATATTTTATATGGAAGAAACACACTTTTAGCACATGAAGTAGGAGCTGGAAAAACATTTGAAATGGTAGCTCGGTGCTATGGAAAGTAAAAGATTGGGACTTTGTAATAAGTCTATTTTTGTTGTTCCAAATCATATCATAGAACAATTTGCAGCAGAGTTCCTACAACTATATCCAAGTGCAAATATTCTAGTAGCAACAAAGAAAGATTTTGCAACAGCTAATAGAAAGAAATTTTGTAGTAGAATAGCAACAGGCGATTTTGATGCAGTAATAATAGGTCATTCACAATTTGAAAGAATACCAATGTCAATAGATAGACAGCAAGAATTAATAGTAAATCAAATTGATGATATTTTAAATGCAATAGATGAAGCTAAAAGAGATAAAGCAGAGAAT
>JAAVXM010000011.1 GCA_022790575.1 Clostridia bacterium
TAACTTTACTTTTTCCTCAAACTCTGCTTTAGCTGAGTTATTTTTTGCATTTTGTGCTTGACTTATTATTCCATTTTCCCCAGTCAGCATTGCTATACTTGTCCCCGCCAATATCAATAATACTATAAGTGTGACAACAAGTGCTATTAAAGTTATACCATTATTTTGTATATTTCTTTTCATCGATTTCAACTCCTTTATTTCTTTCAAATCTTCTACATATAGTTGATATTTCAGGCTATATGCGACATATTTTTTTACAAAATATTATTTTTTATTACTTATTTGTGCTTTGTTTATTGTTTATACATTATGTTTATAAAAATGGATTTTTCATTGAAAAAATATACACATAATATACATACAATATACATAAAAAGCTTTTATCTATAATACATTTTTAGAAATTATTACTAGTATTATAGATATATTTTATAGTATGCATTACTTTCTCCTCCTTTTTCTTTAGTAATATAATTATGGTTCCATTATATCAATAGTATTTTTAAAAATCAATACTTAATCATTGTTTTTTTATTACACAAAATGCGTAAATTCGACATTAAAACTTATAAAATAATGTATATAATTGTAGAAAATAAAATAAAAAAAGACATAGTTTCACATAACTATATCTTATACAATCTTTATTATTTATACTCTATACACTTTTCCTCTAACAGTTTAAAGTCAACAACACTGTTTAAATATGATACATTATAATTATGTATTTTTTGATTATAAATAATTTCTGCATACTTGTAAATCATCTTTTTATTCTTTCCAATAAATTCTAGTTCCTTCTCTATTAGAATTCTATAATTTCTATCTTTTTCAAGTTTTGGATTATATAATATTAATTCACTTTCTGGAACAGGTATCATATTACTAATTCTTAATGTGCCTTTTAATGTTGGTATTCCATTTTTTTCTTCCTTTGAAATGATTCTAATTATAGGAACTATTGATTTTCTTATTTTCCCATTATTATAGTCTGATTTCTTTGGTGATGACATTGGAATGTAATAATTCATGTTATTAATTTTAAGAACTACTCCTAAATACTTTCTTGTAGCTTTCCTATTATCATCCTCTTTGTTATCATAAACTTTCTTTTCAAATTTTCTTAAGTATTTTATATATTTATCTGATACTGCATATAATTTCATTTTACCTCCTAAATAAATAATGGTAAAGATGAAATCTTTACCATTGATTGTACAGCTCCCACTTATTGGTAGGGTTCACCTGATTTTCATTAAATAGATATTAATATCTACTACTATTATATTCATTATATCTTATTTCTATTCCACTGTCAATACTTTTATTTTCATTAAATCTACTTCAATTCTTTTTGCGCCTTTTCAATTCCTTCTTTAATTGCTAAATTTAATATGATATATTGTGGAATACTAAATTTAGATTTTAATTCTATTAGTTTCTCAATAGAAGATTTTCTAAAAATAACAGAATGTTTCGATAAATTTTTTATTTCACTCATCCTAATTTCTTCTTTATCAGCAAACTCATAAATACATGCATTAATAATTTTACTCACAGACGCATCAAATTCATTTTCTGATAAATTAACTAACTGTTCATATAACTCATCTTCTATCTGTACTGTTCTTTGCTCAAGTTCATCTTTTTTCCATAAAGTATCGATTCCATTCATTACTTTTCACTTCCTAACGACATTTTTTTATATTATATGTTATATTGTCACATTTTATAACACTTATTTATAGTGTTTTGCAACGTCGTTAGAACATTGTTTTTGTTTGTTACTATACTGTTGTTGTTTGTGTTGGATTATATCCTATATAATCATAAAACAACTTTGGGGATATATAGTATGTCCATTGTGCACTTAATTGTACTGCTACTCCAAATGGCAATCTATTATTTCTAAGTCCTATTCTAATAAATTGTTCTGATTTGCCCATTAATTTTGATGCTTCTTTTACAGAAATACTTTTTGTCTCTATCTCATCTACAAAATCTTGAACACTCATTTTTTACCTCCTTTTTATATTATTTTATTAATTGATTGTTGTATGAATTTCTTTTGTGATTTTTAATTATACACTTTTTCTGTGTACATAATCCATTATATATCATTTTTGTAATTATGTCAAGTGTTTTATGCTTTTTTATTGTATACTTATTGACTTATACTTTTTTTGGTTGTATAATATGTCATATAAAGGAGTTGATTAGTTGTATGAAAAACCGTTTACACGAGTTAAGAAGTGAACAAAAATTACATCAAGAACAATTAGCAAAAGCTATAGATTGTTCTCAACAATTGATAAGTAACTATGAAACAGGTAAATTAAAAAGATTGCCTGCTGATTTAGAAGAAAAAATCTGTGACTATTTTAATTGTAGTATTGACTACTTACGTTGCAGAACTAATATTAGAAATGAGAAAAGATATTCTCAAACATTGATAAAAATAGAATCTATTATAGAGGGCTTTTATTCAAATTCTGAAGGAAATAGGAAAAGTCAGCAAGACCTTACTGATGAAGAACTTGCTAACTTTCAGGAAATTTTGTCACGTTTTAAAGATATCCTACAGAAGTTTCCTAAATTATAATGTTAATCTTGCTCTAAATCATCTAGTAATAGTTTAACTAAAACAAAAACTGCGGAAAGTTCTATATTGCTATCTTTTAGCTCTTGACACATTTTTTCAAAATTTGACATAAAAATCAGTCCTCCTTCTATTATATCATAGTTAAGAGAATTTAGCCATTCTAGCTTACTATTCTCATTTTAATAATTTAATAGGAGGAATTAAAATTATGAGAAATCCAAATGGATTTGGTTGTGTTTTTAAGTTAAATGGAAATAGAAGAAAGCCTTATGTTGCTAGAATAACAACTGGATGGACAGATGAAGGCAAACAACAATATAAAAATATTGGTACTTTCAGTCATTATAAAGAAGCTGTGCAAGCACTTGCAGACTACCATACTAATCCATATAACCTAGATACCGCCAGAATAACACTATCAGAAGTTTATGAAAAATGGTCTAAAGATAAATACCCTAAAATCAGTATTTCTATGGTTCGAAGCTATAAAAATGCCTATAAATCATGTGAGCCACTTTACAATGAACCCTTATGTTCAATAAAAAAATTTCAAATGCAAGAATTAATTAATAATAGTGGCAAAACTTATAGTGGTCGAGAAAGAATGAAAATGCTTTTTAGCCAATTATTTAATTTTGGTATTGAGAATGATATAGTTTCTAAAAACTATAGTAATTATGTTGATTTAGGAGCAAAAGATGATAAATCAATTATAAGAATGCCCTATACTTATGAAGAAATTAAACTTTTATATAAAAGTTTACATGTTTACAAATATATTGATACAATTTTAATGATGGCTTTTACAGGTGTAAGACCAAGTGAATTACTTTTAACAGAAACAAAAAATGTATTTCTAAATGAAAATTATTTTGTATGTGGAATAAAAAACGAGACTAGCTACAATAGAAAGGTTCCTATTTCAAAATTAGTAAAACCTTTTTTTGAGAAATATTACAATGAAGCAATATCTAAAGGTTCTAAATTTTTAATTATGAATACAGAAGGTTCTAACATGAAATATAGTAATTATAATCGTGATAAATTTCACAAAATCATGGAACAGTTAGAAATGAAACACACACCTCACGATGGGAGACATACATTTGCTACATATATGGAAAAATGTAATGCTAATAAGCTATCAACTCAACTTATTATGGGTCACTCTCCTAAAGTTCTAATCGACAAAGTATATACCCATAAAACTTTAGAAGATTTACAAATAGAAATAAACAAATTAGAAACTTTATTCAGTCCAGACAATATGCTTTCATTAATAGATAAAAAATATTTTGATGATAATTATGAGTTCTTAACTTTTAGTTCATCAGATAATCTGTTAAAAAGAAATTGTTCATAATATATACACTACTCATGCTAGTAGAAATACACATTAAATATACAAATATGTCTTGAATCCCTAGTGTATCTAGACTAGCATGATTAGTGTGACAACAAGCGCTATTAGCGTTATTCCTTTGTTTTTTCTTGTTTTCATCTTTATCCATTCCTTTCTCTTTATTTTTTGGCTTGTTTCTGCCAGTTTATAAGGCTCAAAAAAGATGGTCCTTTTATTTTCATAATAA
>JAAVXM010000012.1 GCA_022790575.1 Clostridia bacterium
TATAGTAACTCTAACATGCCTTATGGTTCCTTTTCACTTAGTGAACTATTCCCATAAGGCATGAAGCGTTACTACTGGTTTTTCCGTTTACATTCGAAGCTTTATTCAAAACTTATATTTTTACTTTAGTGGAGTGTATGAATAAGTGAGAGGATAATTGAAATGAGTATAAAACTTTGTTGAGATATTTATAAATAAAGAGATGGAGTTTTTCTTTTTCGCTTCTCGGTAGTCCTTCAAAACCTATAGTAACTCAAACATGCCTTATGGTTCCTTTTCACTTAGTGAACTATTCCCATAAGGCATAAAGCGTTACTACTGGTTTTTCCGTTTACATTCGAAGCTTTATTCAAAACTTATATTTTTACTTTAGTGGAGTGTATGAATAAATGAGAGGATAATTGAAATGAGTATAAAACTTATAATTATTACTTGTAGAGGTATGATATAGAAAGAACAATAAGTGTGACTTGGTCACACTTATTGTTCTTCTAATATTAGCAGGAGTATGTATTGCATTATTAACAGGAGAAAATGGAATAATAAAACGGGCAATGCAAGCAAGCAGAAGTAAAAGGGGATATAGTAATTGTTGATGGAGATAAATAGAAGTATACCAAATATAGGGAAACACTTGGGAAACTCAGAGGATTTAATATTCCCAGAAATAGATGCAATGGTAAACCTAGCGGAAGATAGTAAAATAGCAATAATAACAATAAAAGCATTTGCAGGTATAATGAACAGTAAAACAATAGAAGTAGATGGAATATTAGCTACAATTAAATTTGAGCCAGAATATGATACATTTTTGAAAATATTAAATAAATAATAAGGAGAAAAATATTGCAAAAAAAAGAGCATATGATATAATAATGGTAAATTTCGAAAGACAAGGAGTAAGAGATGAAAGACTTTTGGGCGGAAGAATTGCAAAATCAAAGAAAAGGCAAACTAAAAAAGCTAGCATTATTTATAGGATTTATAGCAATTATATTATTAATAATAATATTAATAATGGTATATATGTATAATTCAAAATTCAGGAGATGGTGTGATGACAATGTTCTAAAAAAAGAAGTCAGAGAAGAAAACACAAGATACATAGAGATAGATGGAGATGAGAATACTCAAATGTATGCATATGACAAATACATATGCATATTCAGAAAAAAAACATTAGAATTTTACAATAAGATGGGAAATCAAGTAGGGAAGATAGAGTTAGACATAAACAAAGCAGTATTTGCAACAGCAGGAAAATATATGGCAATATGTGAAGAGCAAGGTCAAAAATTTTACTTAATAAATGGAAAAGAAAAATTATATGAAAACTCCATAGAAGGGAACATCAATCAAATAAATGTGAGTGAGGGAGGATATATATCAATAGTACTATCAAACTCAAGTTATAAATCGATAGTAGATGTATATAACAAAAGTGGAGAAAAAATATTCAAAACAAACCTAGTAACATCAAGGGTCACAGATGTAAGCATATCAAAAGACAGTCAGTATCTAGCAATGGCAGAAATAGATATATCAGGGATGTTAATAAAATCAAGTATACAAATAGTATCAATGGAATTAGCAAGAACAAACCCAGAAGAAGCAATAGTTTATAAACATGAAGCGCCAACAGGTAAACTAATAATAAATATAGAATACCAAAAAAACAACAATTTAATATGTATGTATGATGACTCAATAGAGATGATACGAAACAATCAAAATAAAGAATTATTTACATTAAAAAATAAAAAGATATCATTTATGACAGTAAATAGTAGAGACAGAATAACAATATTAGAGGAAATATCTACAGGGGAATATACTTCAGACACAAAATCAACAATAATCAACCCAATAACATTAAAAACAAGAGAATATATAGCAAAAGGTGTAGCAAAAAAGATGAGAGCAAGAGGAAATAGGATTGCAATAAATTTTGGACTAGAATTGCATATAATCGATTTAAATGGAATAGTAATAAAGAAATATATATCAGAAACGGAAATAAGTGATATAGTAATGACAGAAAACTTAGTTGGAATTATATATAGAAACAAAATCCAGATATTAAATATATAATAAAGTACTAAACACATAGGTTTATAGGTATAAACCTCATAAAAACCTAAATATATAAATAAAGGAAGAGATATAAATGGTAGGAATAATTTTAGATATAATATTAATACTAATAATATTGGCAAATGTCTATATATGTTATAAAAAAGGATTAATAAAGCTTGCAGTTGGGTTAATAGCAGTAGTTGCATCAATTATATTAGCAGTAATACTATATAAGCCAATATCAAATGTCATAATAAACAACACAGAAATTGACAATAAAATCGAAAATGCAATAATAGAAAATTTCACACAAAAAGGAGAAAATACGACTCAAGAAAGTCAAGACAATGGCTTTATGAATTACATAGAAAAATATGTTGATGACACTGTAAATAAAACAAAAAATGAGATAGTAATAGAAGCGGCAGGAGTAATAGCAACTAAAGTAATAAATGTAGCTGTAATGATAGGAATATTTGTAATATCAAGACTAATATTAATAGTACTAACATTCTTAACAGACATGATAGCAGAATTGCCAATACTAAAGCAATTCAATGAACTTGGAGGATTAATATATGGAATTATAAAAGCAATATTAATAATTTATTTAATATTAGCAATAATGTTCTTCATAATATATGTTACAGGAAATACAGCATTATCAGATGCAATTTCAAGTACATTTATAACAAAAATCTTTTACAATAATAATTTACTACTAACAATATTATTTTAAAAAACAAATCAATATAGTGATATAGGAAAATAGAACCTATATCACTTTTTGTATGTGAAAATTTTGTGAAAAATTATAAAAAATGCAAATAAATATTGAAAAAAATTGTTAAATTTGTTATAGTAAAATAGTAAAAATGAAGATTGGAGTGAGAAGATTGGCAATAAAAGAGGATTACAGAAGAGAAGAACCAAGAAGGGAAAAAAAAGTAAAAAGAAAATCAAAAAGGTTAAGAAAAGTATTAGTATTATTAATATTAATATTAGTAATGTTAATAGGATTTATAGTATATAGAACAAACAAGAATGGTGGAGGAATGCAAGGATTTTTATCAACATTAGTAGGACATACAGAAGAGACCCTAGAAAACTTAGACCCAATACAAATACTTTTAATGGGGGTAAGTACAGATAATGGAGGAAAATTGACAGACACAATAATAATAGGAACATATGACCCAAAAACGCAGAAATCATCCTTATTATCAATACCAAGAGACACATTTGTAGGAAAGAACATAAAATCAGGTGGAGGAATGGACAAAATAAATGCATTATATCAGAAAAGTCCAGAGACCACATTAAAAAAAGTAAATGAAATAACAGGGTTAGACATAAAATATTATATGGTAATAGACAATCAAGCATTAATCAAGCTAGTAGATGTAATAGGAGGAGTAGACTTTTATGTACCAAAGGACATGCACTATACAGACAAAAGTCAGGACTTATATATAGACTTAAAAGAAGGGCAACAGATACTAGATGGAGCAAAAGCAGAACAATTACTAAGGTATAGACATGACAATGATGGTTCAAGTTACACATCAGAATATGGAGACAATGATATAGGAAGAATGAAAACACAAAGAAACTTCATGATAGAAACAGCTAGGCAAACAGTAAAAGCAAAAAACATCTTCAAAGTAAAAGACATAGTAGACCTATTATATGAATATGTAGAAACGAACCTATCAATATCAACAATAAAAGACTATGTACCATATGCAGTAAATGTAGACATTGAAGCAATAAAAAGTGAAGTATTACCAGGAGCGCCAATAGGGCCACCAGATGCACCATTATGGTTTTATCAAGTAAACAAAAAGAGTGCAGCAGAGTTAATAGAAACACTATATAACTCAGAAGAAAATGGTGGAGAAAACGATGGAGAAGGAACTGTAGCAAACAATGGAACAACAAATTCATCAGGAGACACTAACTCAAGTAGTTCAAATAGCAATTCTAATGGAAACTCAAGTTCAAGTAGTAGTTCAAGCAGCAATGTTAGTAAGACAGAAGCGGCAAAAATAAAAATAGAAATATTAAACGGTTCAGGTTCAGAAAAAACACTTAGCAAAGTAAAAAAGGAACTAACAGAAAAAGGGTATAAAATAGCAAAAACAAACAAGACAACAAACACATCAAAAACTACAATAATAAATAAAACAGAAGTAAATGAGAAAATCGAAAACAATATAAAAGAAATATTAGGATGTGGAAACATATCAACAAGTTCAGTAAGTTCAAGTAATGTAGACATCACAATAATAATAGGAAAAGACTATAAATAAAAAATATGATATAGAGAAATTTCTTTCTCTATATCATAATATAAAATTTATTTCATATTTTTAGACAACATTTTTTTCAAAATAATTAGAACAATAAAAGCCAATACAATTTGACCAATAATCACAATCAAATTTGAATCTTCAACATTATGAGAAGCCAACAAATCAGACGAATAATCAATTCCATCAATAGAATAAGTTATTTTTCCAACAACATCTCCTTCAGCAATAGGAGCAACCAAATTATCATTAAGTTCAATTTTATAATTCAAATCAGACAATTCAAAATCAGAAGGAGTAATTCCGCGAATAGAATCTTTTAAAATCAAAGGTAAATTTCTAGTATTTTTTGTACCATTTAATATAGATGTTTCCTCAACAACACTATTTTTGGAAGCAATATCTTGTATTTTAAAATTTGAGAAACCATAATCAAACAAATTAATAGAATCTACATATCTAGCACTTTCTCCATTCTCAGTTGATTGGGCGTGAAGTATAACAGAAATTAACTCAAGATTATCTTTAACACTAGCAGAAATCAAGCAATTTTTAGCAGGAGTAGAAAATCCAGTTTTACCTCCAATAGAATATTCATAATAATATTTACTTTTTGGGTTTATCAAATCATTTGTATTAGAAAAGAATCGTTCCTGATACTTATCTGTAGCTGCGACTTTGCAAGACTTTTTAGATATAATATTTCTAAAAGTTTCATTTTCCATGCAATACTTTGTAATAATAGCCAAATCATAAGCTGTTGAATAATGGTTTTCATCATGAATACCACTTGGATTTGTAAAATTAGAATTAACGCAACCCAACTCTTGAGCTTTTTGATTCATCAAGACTGAAAAATTCTCTACACTACCAGAAATATGTTCAGCAATAATAAAACCAGCCTCATTAGCAGAATGAACCAAGAAAACGTCCAATAATTCTTGAAAAGATAAAGTCTCACCAGGCTGTATTGCAGCATTTGAATATCCAACAGGAATAGACATAACAGCATTATAGCTTGCTGTCATTTTTTCAGAAAGGTCACAATTTTCCAATGCAATTATAGCTGTTAGTACTTTAGTAGTACTTGCAGGAAACATCCTCACATTTTCATTTTTACCACATAAAACTTTACCAGATACTGAATCAATCAAAATTGCGGCATCAGAATATAGGTGTAGCTGATTTGTGGAAGTAGCTTCATCTGAAGAACTATTAGAATCCGTATTTCCAGATGAAGTCTCAGCATAAGATAGTGAGAAAATATTTATAAAAAGAAAAAATATAAATATCATAATTATTAATTTATTTTTCAATTTCATATGTACACAAAACTCCTTATATCTCATTAATATAAATTTTACAAAAAAATCTCATATATAATAATACATTATAAATAAATGATTTTCAAGAACTTTAGTATGAAAAATAAAATAAATACTAATTGAAAGGAGGGGAGAAAATATATATAACATAAAAAGAAAGATTTTAAAATTTTTTAGAAATAAAAAGAATATCGCTATTATGGCTTTAATTATAGTTGTAATTGCTTATTTTGCATTAGAATTTATAAGTAGTTATAAAAAAAGTGGAAATGAAATAATAGATATAATTGAAAGTGATAATAGAATTGATAAAGAAGATGAAAGTATTGTAAATAAAGAAAATACAGCCGAAAACAACACAGATAATAATAAAGAAGAAATACACAAAGAACAAATAGAAAGAGAAAAAGGAGTAACAGAAGAGACAAAGGAAATAGAAAAAAAAGAAGAAAAGATATATGTTTATGTTACAGGAGAGATAAATACTCCAGGAGTAGTAATATTAAATAAAGGGAGTAGAATTTCTGATGCAATTGATGCTGCAGGTGGACTTACAAATAAAGCAAACATTTCCAAGATTAATTTAGTATATATTTTACAAGATGGAATGAAAGTTAATATTCCTAATAATGATGACCTAAAAAAAGGCAATAATTATGAATATATATCGTCAGGTTCTGGGGAAGGGGCTAATGATTCCTATAATGTGGACTCTAATAGTGATATAATAAATAGAAGTGATGAAAAGCAAGCAAATGCAGAAAAAAATATTGTAAATATTAATACAGCGACACAAACAGAACTTGAAACATTGCCAGGTATTGGGCCTTCATTAGCATTAAAGATAATTAATTACAGAAAAGAGAATGGCAAATTTTCAAATATAGATGAAATAAGAAATGTTAATGGAATAGGAGATAGTAAATTTAATAATATTAAAAATTATATTACTGTTTGATTTATAAAGAGGAATAAATGCTAAACTATATTAAGTGAATTTGTTTTAAAACAAATTTCGCCAAAAAATATATCCAAAAATTTCAAAAACTTTAAAAATGTATTGACAAAAGTACGATTTTAGTTGTATAATACTCTTGTTGATACATCGCGGGGTGGAGCAGTTGGCAGCTCGTTGGGCTCATAACCCAAAGGTCGCAGGTTCGAGTCCTGCCCCCGCAACCAAAACAAAAAGATATGTTTTGCTTTAAATATAAGCATTGAACATATCTTTTTTTATATAAATTAATACAGTAGAAATTTTTTAAGATATTTTACACAATGTATCTTTTACAAAATCAAATGATGTATCAATGTAAACATCATCAGTTATATAGCTTCCTTCAATATGTCCTGCAAGATATTGAATAACTCTTTTTGGAATACCCAATTCTGCCCAATGTGTTATTGTATAGTGTCGTATCCTATGAGTTGTTAGATTTTCTTTATCGTCTTTATCTAGTATATGATATTTTGCTTCCAGTCTGTCTAACCACGAGTTGAGTTCTTTAGGAGTAATAAAAGTATCATTTTTGTAATCCCAAAATAAAACATTATGCACATCATTTATACTTTTAACTTTTTTGGCTTTTTCTTCTTTTACTAGGAAATCACTTTTTGATTTTCAATGTGGGAGTATTTTCAGTTTCTTCATTTTGATTTAGATATTCTTTTGCAATTTCTTGACCATCTTTTCTAATATCAAGATTAAAAAATACCCTTGTTTTATCCATTTCTTACCTTTTATGAACATTATATAACATAGGAATAGGGGGAGTGCTATCGGAAAACTAAAAGTGAATAACAGCAATTTAGCATATAAAAATACCCACTAAATTTAATTAGTAGGTATTTTTGTGTTATTAAATTTATTATTTCATAAACTTTTCATCTAATGTAAAAAGTATGGAGTCTGTTATTTTTCGTCCATTTTCTATATGGTATGCAAGTCTTATACTAGTTGAACTAATATATTCAAAACCAAAAATTGAGCCATTATCAAATTTTAATATTATTTCTTTATTTTCTTTATCTATTGTATAAAGAGCAGGAAATGTTTCATCTTGA
>JAAVXM010000013.1 GCA_022790575.1 Clostridia bacterium
AGGGTAGAAAAAATGGTGGTGTTCGAAGAACAAATTTTAAAAATTACTATAGTACCCTGACCCAAAAAACTAACCCTAAAAAATTGAATTTTTAGGGCTTATGTTTAAAAAATTTTGGGACATTTTCAGAAATCATTGACACCTTTTGTTTAGTACACTAAACAAAAATATTTTTTTGTCGTATTTTGTTTAGTGTACTTTTGTCACAAATATAGATACATAAAACATAAATATAAAGAAAGCCAAAGCAAAATTGCTTGGCTATCCTAAAATCTTCTTAAGTTCTTCATTTCTCTTAACCTTTTTAGTAGTAGTTTTTATAAGTTCCTCATCAGTCAAAATTAAATTTTTAATATACTTATAAGTAGGAAAAGTTTTATTAATTTCCTTTATCTGAGTCCAAATAATCTGTTTCAAATCTTCTTCTGAACAATCTGGGTAGCTTTCCTTTGCAACATCTTTATTATACACTACTTTAACTGAAGGTTTTAAATCATTTTTATCATTTTCATCTGGCATACCAAAAACCATACATTCTTCAACTAATTCAATTCTATTAATTAATGTCTCTATTTCTTCTGGAAATACCTTTTTACCATTTTTTAGTACAATCATATCTTTTTGTCTTCCTGTTAGAAATAGATATCCTTGTTTATCAAAATATCCTAGGTCTCCAGTATAAAACCAACCATCTCTTATTACTTTATTAGTCTCTTCTTCATTTTCATAATATCCAAGCATTACATTTGGACCCTTTACTCTAACCTCTCCAATACCTTTCTCATCTTTATTAACAAGTTCGAGTTCAACATTTTTCATAGCAAATCCTACTGAACCATATTTTTGCTTCTTATAGTTTTCAGCTGAAATTACTGGTGAAGTTTCTGTCAATCCATATCCTTGAACAATATTTATTCCAATTTCATTAAAGCCTTGTGCAACTTTTTTATCTAATGGCGCTCCACCAGATATAACAAAGCGCAAGTGCCCTCCTAGTTCATCAATTACTTGTTTGAATAGCTTTTTCCTTATATCTATTTTTAATTTTAAAAATAGATTACTAATTTTTTTTGCAATATTTATTAGTTTGGTCTTTCCTTGTTTTTCAATTGCCTTTTCAATTTTATTATAAATTGCTTCAATTAAAATAGGCACTCCAACAAAAATTGTAACTTTATATTCTTTTAAATTCTGCGCTACATATCTTAACCCATCTGGAAATGCTGTTCGTACTCCTGCTGCTAACATAACTACCATACATGTTGAACCAAATATGTGGTGAAATGGTAAAAATGCTAAATTTGTATCTGTTGGCAATATTTCTTCTACTATTAGCATTGAATGTACATTTGAAGCTATATTGTATTGTGACAGCATTACTGCTTTTGATTTTGATGTTGTTCCTGATGTAAATAATAATATTGCCATTTCATCCTTATTTATCTTAGCATCTATATAATCTGTTCTATTTTCCTCTTTTACTAAAATTTCACCTTGTTCTTTTAACTCCCAAAAATCTTTGTATCCTTCTTGCTTCGTCATACATATATATTCTTTTATATTCGTATTTTCTCTTTTTTGTATTTCTTTTATGTTCTCAATATATTTTTCATCAAATACCACTACATCTGCTTTACTTCTTGATAAACAGCTTTCTAATTCATCCACTTGTAGTTCTTTATCAAGTGGAATTGATATTATTCCTCCTAAAAGATTTGCAAAGTGTGCTATTACCCATTCATATCTATTCCTACCTACTATAGCTATTCTTTTGTTTTTAAAACCTAATTCATATAATTTAGTTCCAAAAGTATTTATGTCCTCTAATAACTTTTTATATGTAATATCTTCATATGTTACATCTTTTCCATTTTTATGTTTTATTGTAAATGCAATTCGTTCTCCATATTTCTCTGTTGAATTATAAATAATTTCTTTTATATCTTGAAATTCTTTTACATCAAAATATTCTTCTACTTTCATTATTTTCTCCTTTGCCATCTAGTTTTCGATACTAGATTATCACATAGATAAAAACTTGTCAAGAACTGACCGCTCCTTCTATATTTTATTCATCTTATATTACTTATATAATATTCAACCTTTCTCTATTATTTAAGTTCTAAGATTTCATATATTTTATTTCAAAAGTAGTACCTTCATTTATTTTTGATGAACATATTATAAAGCCATTATCTTTTTCTATAATTTTTTTACTAAGAGCAAGACCTATACCTACACTTTTTTCTGAAGAGTTTTTCCCTTTATAAAATCTTTCAAAAATATGTTTAATATCCTCTTTATCAATTCCAATACCCTCATCTTGAATTACTATTTTAGTATAAAAAACATTTTCTTCAAAACTAATATATATATTTTTTCCTTCTTGAGTGTGTTCTATACAGTTCTTAACAATATTTGTTATTGCCTCTAATTGCCAATTATAATCTGCAATTATTTTGACATTCTCTCCTTTAACAATTATATTATGCTGTTTTATATCTATTGGGATTGATAGGTTTTTTATGACATTTTCTACTAAAGTTTTAATATTAATTTCTTTTTTTACAAAAATTGCAGTATTTGAGTCTAGTTTAGATAACTTTAATAGAGAAATAACAAGCCAATTTATCCATTCAATCTGTCTATTAATTTCATATATAAAATTTTGTCTTGTTTGTTCTTGCATATTGGGATTATCAATTATATTATCTAACATAATTGAAATTGATGTTAATGGTGTTTTCAACTGGTGTGATATGTCTTCTATTGATGTTTGCAAACTTTTCTGACCTTTTAAAGATAAATCAGCCTGCTCTTTTAGCATTACTGTAATTTTATATAATTCGTTTTTTAGATTACTTAATTCATCTTCTGTATTTTCCTCTATTTTTAAATTATAATTTTTCATATTTATTTCTTGAATATATTTTATAATTTCATTTATCTTTTTTTCTCTCTTTTTTGCATTTACCAATAATATTATACATACTAGGAAAAAGAAAATAATTATACTCATATTACTAGATATAATAAACTCTTTTTCTTGGTTTTCTAAAGCTTGAAGTGCCGATATTTGTTCTACATCTATACCATATTTTTGTAATATGTCTATACCTTTTTCTGTCTCCTGATTATTTAGAATTTTAAGTATTTGTTCTTCTTCAACTTGTGGATAGCTTTTGCTAATCTCACCAATTATACTTGAAATTGTATTATTAAGTGCTTTCTGATATTTTGTATGTAAATTCACTACAATAACTGAATTTATTATTACTATCATTATTGTTATGATGATAATTGAAATTATTATATTTTTATTTTTTATCATTATCCCCATCTCTATATAAACCTCTTTTATTATGACTTTTTAATTTTCTGTGTTTACTACTCTATAACCTATACCTCTTACTGTCTGAATTATTTTTCCATCTTTGTCATCAATTTTTTCTCTTATTCTTTTAATATATACAGTTAAAGTATTATCATTAACAAAATTTCCTGCAACATCCCAAATTTTATCTAATATCTGTTCCCTTGTTATTAAAATGTCTTTGTTTTTTAATAACATCAATAGTATTTTATATTCTAAACTTGTAAAAACAATCTCTTTTCCATCTTTATATACTTTAGCTATATTTGTATCTATGACTATATTTCCGCACTTAATTTGATTATCATCATTTATATTTTTTTCATACCTTCTCAATACACTATTTATTCTAGATATTAATTCTCTTGTTCTAAATGGTTTTACAACATAATCATCTGCACCCATATCTAATCCTTGTACAATGTCTTTTTCTTCATCTTTTGCTGTCAAGAAGATTACTGGATTATTTTCATTTTGTTTTATTTGTTTACATATCTCATATCCTTCTCCATCTGGTAATGATATATCTAATAAGTATAAATCATACTCATTTTTCTTTATTTTTGTTTTTGCAGATACTATGTTTTTTGCTGTATCAACTTCAAATTTTTCCTGCTCTAAAGAATATTTTAACCCCAAAATAATTGTTTCATTATCTTCTATTAATAATATTTTTCTCATCTTATCACCTCATATATTATAACATATTTTATATTTTTTTCAATGTTGCACTTTTTGATTTTTTAGTATATAATTTAACAAATTGATATGGGGAGATTGATTATGGAACATTGGAGTGTTGAAGATTATAAGAATTTTACTGATGGTAGAACTAAAAAAAGCAAATATAGAGCTAATAAAACTTCTATTGATGGACATACTTTTGACAGCCAAAAAGAAGCTGACTATTATTGTCAACTAAAATTAAGATTAAAAGGAAATGAAATTAATGGCTTTTGTCTTCAGCCAACATTTATGTTAGCACCTGGCTTGAAATATAAAGCAGATTTTATTGTTTTTAATTCTGATAATTCATATGAAGTTATTGATGTTAAAGGTATTAGAACCAAAGAGTATATTGCTAAGAAAAAAGTTTTAGAAGATAAATATAATATTAAAATAAAGGAAATATAGCATTTTTAAAATATATTTATAATACAATAGCAGAAATGTAGATATATAATATTTGAAAGATAAAGACCTGTGGGAAGACCCCAGATATGTTTTTATCAAAAAATATTATATATCTACATTTCTTGTTATTTATTACTAAATTATATACGCAAATTATGCTATTTTTCTTATTCTTTCATAGATAAAATTTCATCTTTTTCTTTGTCTGTTATATATTCGTATTTTACCATTTTATCAAGTACTTGTCTCTGCCTTTGAGAAGCTAAATCCGGATTTTTTGTTGGTGCATATATAGATGGTGCATTTGGTACACCTGCAAGCATACTTCCCTCATATTTATTCATATCAATAGGAGCTTTATCATAATAGCCTTCTGATGCTTCTTTTATTCCATAATAACCTTTTCCAAAGAAACTTGTATTTACATACATTTCTAGTATTGTATCTTTATCACATTGCCTTTCTATCTCATAAGCCATAAAAATTTCTGAGATTTTTCTTAAAGCTGTTTTTTCTTGGGTAAAGTATATATTTTTTGCAACTTGCTGTGTTATTGTACTTCCACCTTCTTTTAGTTTAAATGATTTTACATTTGTCCATACTGCTCTCATTATTGCTATTGGGTCAACTGCACCATGCTTATAAAATCGATGGTCCTCTACTGCTACTACAGCATCTAAATAGAAATCCGAAATATCTTCTATTCTTGCATAATTTTCATGTTCTCTCAGCTCTTCTAGCTTATCTTTTACACTTATTTCATTTAATGCAGTTTTATATATTGTATATCCTTTGTATATTATTATCGCTCCTATAAATAGTCCTATTAAAAAAATAACTATTACAATCTTCTTTATTACTTTCATATTATCACCTTAATTTTATTTTATTCTAGAAAAGTGACTTAAAAGTGACTTTATATTCTAAAATATTACTTTTGTTATTCCATAATCTTTGGTATAAATATTATTGCTCCTATTATCATTGCTCCAACAGCTAGTGTTAGAACTGCTGCTGCTGAAATATCTTTTGCTAATTTCGCCTTTTCATTTTTTTCTGGGCTTATCATATCAACTACAGTTTCTATTGCTGTATTAAATAATTCTGCTGATATTACCATTGATATTGATATTATACATATCATCCATTCTTTCACACTTAATTTGTATATAATGCCTAAAATTATAACACATATCATTGCTAATATATGATTTTTCATATTCCTTTCAGTCTTAAATGATGATATAAACCCTTCTATTGCATATTTAAAACTATTTATCATTTTTTTATATTCTTTTTTTAGGTTCATTGTTTCTCCTTTTATTAATCTGGACTTAATTTGCTATATTTCAAATCTTCTTTATTATACTCATTAGGTTTAAGACCAACTTTATTTCTCATATAATCTAATAATATTATAATAGAAATTGTAACTGTTGAACCTATTATTATAATAGTATTTGCTGCATTTGTATAATTTAATAATAATGCACCAAATAAACTTATACATATTGTACATACATTATAAATCATATTTCTAATAGTTGCTAACTTAATTCGTATATGTTTATTTGTAAAGTTATTTAAATACCTATATATAAGAACATTGTACGCTCCTTTTATTGCTCCTTGCATTATAAATAAAACCATAATTGCAAATACATTTATAAATCCAGTTCCTACCATAGCAAATAGTCCTATAATTATACAAGATGATGTTAGTGGAATTCCTAAATATGATAATGTTTTATTTCTATATCTTCTATGTACTACTCCTTGCATCTTAGAACAAATTGATGCTGCTATTTGTGACATTGCAAATACTATTCCAAAATATTGCTCTGGAATTTGTATTTGTTCTAAAATTCCACTCCTAAATGTTGTCATATTATATAACAACCCTGAAATTATTCCAAAGAAAATTAATAGACAACTAATCCTTTTCGATTTTTGAGTAAATCTAATTGATTCTTTTAATTGTTTTAAATATTTTCTTACTCCTATTCTTTTTTCTTTTTCATCATCTGGCATTTGAGTATGTCTAAATCTTGTTGATAATACTGCTGAAAGAATATTTGCAATTAAACATAAGATAATTGGTATATATGGATTTATTACAAATGTAAAACCTGCTATTAATGCAGTAACTGAATCTAATACATAATACCATGATGCTCCTCTTCCATCTATTAAAGAATATAGTCCACCCCTTTTTTTACCACTTGGTAAAGAATCATATAATATGTTTGTTTCACATATTCCTTTTATAACATATCCTACTGCATCTACAAAAAAAGCTATTAGTAGTTGATTATAATTTTGCACAAATAGTAATATTATTGTAAATATACACATACAAATATTTGCAAAAACTAAACTATTTTTCTTTCCAAATCTATCTACTAATAGTCCTATTGGTATCTGCATTATTAAACAGGAGGCTGTAAAAAATGCTTCTGATAATAATACTTGAGAGGCAGAAAACCCTTTTGCTTGTGTCAAAAACAAATATATTATTGAATAATAAAATAGTAAATCCCATGAAAGCATTTTATATATAGGATATAATCTTGCATTCAATTTTTTGTCTTGTATTTCTTTTGTTTTTTTCATATTCTACCTCTCTTTTCCATTGGTTATTATATTAATTTTTTTGTTTCTTTAGCAATCATAAGTTCTTCATCTGTTGGTACTACATATACTTTTATTTTTGAGTTAGATGTAGATATTTCTTTTTCTTCTCCTCTCATATTATTAGAGTCAACATCTAATTCTACGCCCATAAACTCTAATTTCTGGCAAATTCCTTTTCTTATGTTTATTTGGTTTTCTCCTACTCCACCAGTAAATATTATATAGTCCACTCCATTCATTGCTACTGCACATCTTGCAATATATACCGCAACTTCATATATGAACTTTTCTATCGCAATTTTTGCTCTTTCATTATTTTGATTTGATTCTGACTCAATTACTCTAAAGTCTGGAGCTAAATCTGTCATTCCTTGCACACCAGATTTCTTATTAAGCATTTCTTCTACTTCTTCAGCAGTCATATTCTCTTTTTTCATTATAAATGTTACTACAGATGGGTCTAAATCTCCTGAACGTGTTACCATTGGTATTCCAGCAAGTGGTGTTAGTCCCATACTTGTTTCTACTGATTTTCCACCTTGTACTGCACATATACTTCCACCTTGTCCTAAATGACATGTTATTATCCTTAAGTCACTTATATCTTTGCCTAATATATCTGCTAATCTTTGAGATACATACATGTGTGATGTTCCATGAAATCCATATTTTCTTAATCCATATTTTTCATAATATTCATATGGAACTGGGTATATATATCTTTCTTTTGGCATTGTTTGATGAAATGCTGTGTCAAATACTCCTACCATTGGTTTTCCTTGCATTACTTTTCTACATGCCTCTATTCCTATTATACCTGCTGGATTGTGTAATGGCGCTAAACTTACATTTTCTTTTAAAACTTCTATTACTTCATCTGTTATTACTACTGATTCACTTATTTTTTCTCCACCATGTACTAATCTATGTCCTATAGCATTTATTTCGTCTAAGTCATCTATTACTTTGTATTCTGGATTTATTAATTGTTTTAGCGCAAAGTCAATAGCGTCCTCATGTGTTTTTGCTGTATGCTTTATTTCTATTTTTTGCCCATTTACTTTATGTGTTATAAATGACTCTTCTTCTCCTATTCTTTCATATCTACCAGAAGCTAAAACTTCTTCATTATCCATATCAATTAATTGATATTTCAATGATGAACTCCCACTATTTAACACTAGAATTTTCATGTTTTTTCATTCCTTTCATATTTAGAAAAATTATTTTGATGCTTTTACTATTCTTTCTGTTTCTTTTGCTATCATTAATTCTTCATCTGTTGGAACAACATATACTAGAACTTTTGAATCTTCTGATGAGATTTTTGCTTCAACTGCAAATGCATCTAAATTTGCTTTTTTATCTAATTGAACTCCCATAAATCCTAATTGGTCACATATAGCTTCTCTTGATTCTGAACCTCTTTCTCCAACTCCTGCTGTAAATGTTATTACATCAACACCATTCATTGCTACTGCACATTTTGCAACTTGTGCTGCTATTAAATAATGGTAATTATCAAATGCTAATTTTGCTCTTTCATTTCCTTCTTCTATTGCTTTTCCTATATCTCTATTGTCTGCTGATAAACCTGAAACTCCTAATAGTCCTGATTTTTTATTTAACATTGTGTCTGCTTGTTCTGGTGTCATATTTTCTTTTTTCATTATAAATGTTACTACAGATGGGTCTAAGTCTCCTGAACGTGTACCCATTGGTATTCCTGCAACTGGTGTTAACCCCATACTTGTTTCTACTGATTTTCCATTTTGTATTGCACATATACTTGCACCTTGTCCTATATGACAGTTTATTATTTTTAAGTCTTCAATTGGTTTTCCTAGCATTTCTGCTATTCTTCTTGATACATACATATGTGATGTTCCATGGAATCCATATTTTCTCACTCCATATTTTTCATAATATTCATATGGAATTGGGTATATATATCTTTCTTTTGGCATTGTCTGATGGAATGCTGTATCAAATACACCTACATTTGGCTTTCCTGGCATACTTTCTTGACATGCTTTTACTCCTAATATTCCTGCTGGATTATGTAATGGTGCTAAATCAATACATTCTTCTACTGCTTCTATTACTTTATCATCTATTAATACTGATGAATTGAATTTTTCTCCACCATGTACTAATCTATGTCCTATACTATCAATTTCTTCTAAACTCTTTATTACTCCATATTTTTCGTCTAATAATTGTTTCATTACAAATTCTAGCGCTTCTTTATGGTCTTTTACTCCATTATCTAATTTTATTTTTTCTCCATTTACTTTGTGTGTTAAGAATGCTTCTGCACTACCTATTCTTTCATAATTTCCTGATGCTAGTGTTTTTTCTGTTTCCATATCAATTACTTGATATTTTAATGATGAACTTCCACTATTTAATACTAAAATTTTCATATAATATCCTCCTAAATTTAATTTATTTTAATTATCTATTTGTGCTTGTACTGCTGTAATTGCTATAACTCCTGCTACATCATCACTACTACAACCTCTTGATAAATCGTTTACTGGTTTTGCAATGCCTTGGCATAATGGTCCATAGGCCTCTGCTTTCGCTAATCTTTGTACAAGTTTGTATCCTATATTTCCTGCTCCTAAATCTGGAAATATTAATACATTCGCTTCTCCTTTTAATTGGCTTTCTGGTGCTTTTAATTCTGCAACTTTTGGTTCTATTGCTGCATCTAATTGTAATTCGCCATCTACCAATAAACTTGGTTCTTTCTGTTTTACTAATTTGGTTGCCTGTATTACTTTTTCTGTTGCTTCTGATTTTGCACTTCCATATGTTGAATATGAAAGCATTGCAACTTTTGCCTTTTGTCCTACAAGTTTTTCGAAACTTTTACTTGATGATATAGCAATTTCTGATAATGCTTCTGAGTCAGGCTCTTCATTTAATCCACTGTCTGAAAATATAAATGTTCCATTTGAACCATATTTACAATTCGGTACTACCATTATGAAAAATGCTGATACTAATTTTGTTCCTGGAGCTGTTTTTAATATTTGTAAAGCTGGTCTTAGAGTGTCTGATGTGGAATGTGACGCTCCTGATACCAAGCCATCTGCTTCATTTAATTTTACCATCATCATCCCATAATAAACTGGGTCTAATACTAATTTTTTTGCTTGTTCTTCTGTCATACCTTTTTGCTTTCTTAACTCATATAGCGTTTTTGCATATTCTTCTGTTTTATCTGAATTAACTGGATTTATTATTTCTATTCCTTCTATGTCTATATTCTTCTCTTTTGCAATGTTTACTACTTTTTCTTTTTCTCCAATTAATATTATTTTTGCATAACCTTGTTGTTTTACTATCTGAGTTGCTTCTAGTATTCTTATATCTGTTGCTTCTGGTAATACTATTGTTTTTATTTCTTTTTTGGCTCTTTCTTTTATTTCATTTATAAATGACATTATATCGCCTCCTCTCATTTACATTTACCTGGTTAACTATATCATAAACATTTAAAAAAAACAATATTTTTTTGTCTATTTACGTCTATTTTTTCCTTTATTTTTTTTATTATATTTCAATTATTAGTAACCTATTCTTTAGTTTCGCATATTATATGTTATGAGGTGGTATAAATGGCATATTCAGAAAGAGAACTATTAGCAAGAATAATTCAGTGTGAAGCTGGTGGCGAAGGAGATAATGGAATGAGAGCTGTTGCATCTGTAACGATGAATAGAGTTCATGCACCTAATGGAGAATACGCAAGAGTTTCTCAAGGTGGTAATATTAGAAATATTATTTTTCAACCAGGACAATTTGATTGTGCACGAGAAACAATTGGCGGTAGATATAATTCTCAAAATATTTATAACATGGTTCCAACAGATTTACATTATCAAATAGCTGATTGGGCTTTATCTGGCAATAGGCTAAATGAAATTGGGGAATGTTTATGGTATTTGAACCCTTTTAGACCTTCATGTGGTTCAACTTTTCCAAGTAATGGCTCAGGGACTTTACACACAAGACTTGGTGAACATTGTTTTTATAGACCAACTTCTAAATATGCTGAAACCTAAAATGAAAGGAGAATTTGCAAATGGCAAATGTTGAAGAAAATCAAGACAAAAGAGAAGATAGGAATGTAAATATTGACCAAAACTCACCTGAGATTTTGACAAATCCTATTTATACACCTGCTTTTCTAAGAGAGCAAATAGGTAAACTAATGAGAGTTGAATTCTTAATCGGAACAAATAATATGACTGATAGAATAGGTATCTTAGAAGATGTAGGAGCAAGTTACATATTACTTAGGTCTTTTGAAAATGATAGTTTAGTTTATTGTGATATTTATGCTATTAAGTTTATAACAATTTCAACAACTGGTTTTTATGGAACTCTTAATAACCCAAATATGAACAATAACCCAATGTTTAATATGAATAACAGATATAACTATTATTAGAATTCTTATTCATAAAAAAATAAATAGAGCATGAAAGATTTTCATGCTCTATTTATTTAATTCTAGCAATTAGTGCTTTTATTTTTATTCCTTGCTCTGTAAACATTTCCTCATGTTCTGTTTCTACATTATTATTCCAAATTGGTTGCTCATGTAAATCATATGTTTTATTTAAAATGTCAAAACCTGCTTCTTCAAAATAATTTAGACTTGCATTAAATAAATCGTCATCATCTGTTTTAAAGTATATTTCTCCTTGTTCACTTAAAAATTCTTTGTATTTGTCTAATTGCTTTGTATGAGTTAGTCTTTTCTTTCTGTGCTTTCCTTTTGGCCATGGATTGCAAAAATTTATGTATATTCTTTTTATATTGTCCTTTTTTCCTAATATCAAATTTATTCTTTCTATATCAAATCTTGTTATAATTATATTATCAATTTCTCTTTTTTGTTCTTCGTATTCTTGCTCTATATTTCTTTTTGCTAATCCAAGCATTGCATCTATTAAGTCTATTGCAATATAGTTTATATCTGGATTTTGTACTGATGTTTTAGAAATAAATTGCCCTTTTCCACAGCCTAACTCTAAATGTATTGGCTTTTCTTTGTTTTTAAATTGTTCTTTCCATTTTTCTTTTATTTCTTCTGGATTGTTTATATAAAATTTGCTTGCTTCTAATTCAGGTCTTGCCCACGCTTTAAATCTAATTCTCATTTAGCTCTCCATTCTAATACAATGTTTTTCATAAATCCTTTTTATGTTTTCTTTTGTTATCGCTTTTTCTATCCCATTTTCTGCTAACTCTGTAAATACTGATATTAAAAATTTGTCGATTTGTGGGTGTATTATTGATACTTCTCTTTCTTTCATATAATAATTTAGTTGTAAATCTGCCTTGCAATCCTTTCCATTATATGTTATCCCTGCAGCAATTTTATCACATATCATCTCTGCTGCATACTTATATGGCATAATTGCTGCTTTATATGGTAATGATGTATCTACCCAATATTCAAAATGGTGTTTGTTTACTCCTTTATGATGTAACCATGCTTTTGAGTATCCTTCTGCTTCTTTACACACTAATATTGGGCTTTTACGCCCATCATAATATTTTACACTTTCCCAGAATTCTTGTGGTGAATATTTTGAAAGGTCATGCATAAATCCTCTCCATGGTATTCCTATTTTACAAGCTAATTTAAATACTAGCCATTTATGTCTTGTAACTAATCTTATATGTTTAAATAGATTTGATATTTTCATGTTCTACTCCTTTATCCCATATTGACTATTTTATAGAATAATTGTATAATTTTTTTGATAAATTGTCAATATTTGTAGATAAAAAGGCACTAGTTTTAATTACTGTATAATAATTTTATATAGTTGTTATATATGGAGGTTTTATGTTTTTAGAATATGTCGTAAAAGATGATAAATACTTAACAGTTGAACAAATATTAAAAAATGAATTTAAAATTTCAGCAAGATTGCTTCATAAACTTATAGTTAATCAACATATATTTTTACAAGGAGTTACTGTTGATACTAGAACTCCTGTAAAAATTGGTGATTTTGTTTCTGTTTGTTTAGATTTTGAAGAACAAAGTTTAAATATTGTTCCTACACAAATGCAACTAAACATTGTTTTTGAAGATGATGCTATTCTTATATTAGATAAGCCTGCTGGAATTGCAGTACACCCTTCTGCTTCACATTATAATGATAGTCTTTCTAATGGTGTTAGATTTTATTTTGATAAAATTGGCTTAAATCGTAAAATCCGTCCAGTTAATAGATTAGACCTTAATACATCTGGTTTAATTATATTTGCTAAAAATGAGTATGTACAAGAATCTTTAATTCAACAAATGAAAGTTAATCATTTTAAAAAAGAATATATTGCAATTGTTTCTGGAACTTTTACAAATAAAACTGGTACAATTGATTTACCTATTGCTCGTAAAGATAATAGCATTATTGAAAGATGTATCTCTAATAATGGTCAAGAAGCTATTACTGATTATGAAGTTTTATTTTCTTATTCAGATTTTTCTGTTGTTAAATGTTCCTTAAAGACTGGTCGTACTCATCAAATTCGTGTTCATATGGCTGCTATTGGTCATCCTTTGATTGGTGATACTTTATATGGTTACTCTTCTGATTTAATTTCTAGGCAAGCTCTTCATAGCTACAAAGTTTCTTTTTTTCACCCTATCAATAAAGATTTTATAGAGCTTACCTGTGATGTCCATGATGATATGAAAGTATTTGTCACTAGACCTAGTATATAAGAATAATTATTGTGATGTTGTTTTTACATAGTAATATCCTGATTGGTATCCATTATTGGGGTATGTTGAACTTGATGAACTTGTTACTATTCCATACTTGGTTGTACCTTTTTGGTATGTTGGATTAGGATTTTCTACACTATTAAGTATTCTTGTTTTTACAAAGGCTCGCCTACCCATGTCTTCAAGTCTTACACCATATTGTATTACTCTAGTTGATGTGCTTGAACTTGCATAACAATTGTTTACTTTATTAACTGTCAATTTTGTATCACGATTTGATAATGTCCATTTCCCAGTTTCTGCTGAAAAAGTTCCTGTTTGGTAAACATCATAATATGTAGTTAAATAACCGTCCTGCTGGTTTCTCAACTTCTGTTGACCATTCTCCATATTCAATCTGATAACGGTTTAATGATACACAATTCCACTTCTCCCAAGCATAAAGTTTTGTGGTTCCTGTTATTGTTTTATTACTACTATTATCTTCCTTATCATATACTACTACTTTGCATGTATGATTTCCAGTTGTTAATCCTGTTATTGTTGAGCTCTTTGTCACATTTAATGTTGTTGCTGAACATGTTTGAGTATCTTTTAACACATTATCTACATAAAACTCAAATTTTACTGTTCCAAAACCAATGTCTTGTGCTGTTGCACTTAATGTTATTCCTGTTTCTGAATATTTTGTCGCTGTAAATTCTGTTATATTTGGTCCTTCATTGTCAAAATCAAAACCTTCACTTCTCCATTTTACTTTTTTACCTGATTTCATTTCCAACATTGTCCATAAATAACATGTTCCTGTAATTTCATTTTTTGTTATTGTGTCTCCACTTTTAAAACTTTCTGTAAATGTTTCATCTGCTGGCTCTATTACGCTGTTTGTCCATTGATATTTTGCATTTATTACTTTATCTTCTACCTCTTCTATTGTTACTTTTGTTGAATGTTCTTTTTTCCATTCATTATTTCCATTTGGTTCAAATTTTACTGTTGCTAGTATTCCCTCTACTTCTACTGTTTTGCTGTTCATTATATCTGCATATGCTTTTATTGTGTATTTTCCATTTTGCTTTGCTGTATATTCTTGTGTTATTTCTTCTTTTACATTATCATATGTGAATTCTTCTAACTTTTCTCCTGCTTGCCATATTTCTATTTTATTTATCCCTTTTGTTTTCTCTTTTGCTTTTATTGTTATTGTTGCTGTTTTTGCATTTTCTGCTAATTCTACTGTTGCATCTACTTCTGGAAATATTAAGTCTTTATATTTTCCTTTATATCTGCCTATCTTTGGCACACTTCTATCTAACTCATATGCATATCCATCAACTATTGCTATGTCTCCCTTTATCTCTGCCTTTTCTATTTCAGTTGTTATCATATTATTTAAAAATTCGTTTTGATTGTATTCATTATTTAATACTTTTTCATTATATGCACTAAGTAATGTTAATTCTAACTTTTCTCTTGCTTCTGCTTCTCTACTGTTTTCTTTTGCATTCCTTGCTTGATATATTACTCCATTTTCCCCTATTAATAATGCTATACTCACTCCTGCTAATATTAAAAGTACTATGAGTGTGACCACCAACGCTATTAGCGTTATTCCTTCTTTATTTTTCAATTATTTTCTCCTCCTTTTCCTATATGCAAAAAAGATAGCCTATTTGTTTTTTATACAAATAGCCCACCTTTTATGCATCACTTATAAAAGTGTTTTTTCCTCTTATTATTTTATTTAAAATACATGTGTGTGTGTGTGTGTGTGTGTGTGTGTGTGTACAGCCCCAAGGGTTTTGCAGTTCATCTTTTGTTTCCTCTTTCTTTCCTTTTTATTTTTCTACTTTATTTTATATTATCTACCAAAAAATAGCAAGTTTTTCTTGCTATTTTTATATCTTTTTTATCTTTATATGAATATAGTATAAATTAAAGTAAATCTGTAAGCCGGGTTCTGTCATTTAAAATAGTCATTTATCTAGGTCATATATCACTATATGACTCAAGCCACGCAATTTAGAAGTTGCCGAGCAGGCTTAATCTTCTTCTTAGGTGTTGCTCCAGATGGGGTTTACACTGTCCCAGTATGTCACCATACCAGCGGTGAGCTCTTACCTCGCCTTTTCATCCTTACCTTATATTTATAAGGCGGTTATTTTCTGTTGCACTTTCCTTAAGGTTTCCCTCACTAGACGTTATCTAGCATCTTTGCTCTATGGAGCCCGGACTTTCCTCTCGTAGTTCCTTTCGGAATTTACCAGCGACTATTTAATTTACTCGTTTTTTATTATAACATCTTTTTGTATTGTTGTCAAAATATATTGCTGTATTTTTAGATTCTATAAATTCGTTAATCCCTTCATTCTACAATTACTCCAATAATAGGTGTTAGATATACATAGTTTCTAGGGTCTTGTGCATAACTAAATCCATATGACGCATTAAGTACAACAGCTCTCTCATTATAGCAAGATGGTGATGCAACTATTGAATAAGTACTTGTATCATTAAACACTCCATTGGGTCCACTTTCAAGTGCTTTTATTGAAGCCTCATTGCTATTATATTTTCCATCACTCCCTATTGAATATCCATATGAATTTCCAATTTTGCATATTAATGCATTACCATCTATATTATTTTGCTTCCATATATTATATGCTCTTACATACATCTCAACACTTGGAGCACCTATTGCAAAATTTGCTTCATCATTTTTATATTGCATCCAATTTTTAGTATCACATAGCCAAGATACTTGCCTTTCATTTTCTAAATCTATTACACTATAACTTGAATTTCTCCACTTAGGGTTCATCTTTTTCATCATAGATATTCCTTCTTCTGATGCTGAATAACCACTATACTTAGAAATCTGTATACGTCGTATACTACTAGCATCTGTCTTTATATATAATGTCTTTGCTGTTCCAAAGTATCCTTTGTCATCATAGTAAAACACTCTCCATACCCCACCAGCTTCTGGAGTATAATCACGTATTTTCATTCCTATATAGTCTTTTAAATTTGTGCTATTTATTTTTTCTTTAGCTTCTGCTAATGTCATTGAATTTTCTGTTGTTACCTCTACTATTTTTTTTGTAGATATATTATCACTATTATCTGTTGCAGTTATTGCTATTTTGTATTTTGTTTGTTCTGTTGCAGTTGTTATTATTTCTACTGTTTCTCCTTGCAAAAATATTCCTGATACTTTATCTGTTGGTATTCCATCTGTTGGACTTATTGTGTAATTAAAATGCTTTATACCTGTTTCATTATCTGTTCCCTCTGCACTTATTTTTATTGTCATTACATCTGCCTCTGCTAATATCCCATCAACTGTTGGTGGTATATTATCAACTTTCACTTGTACTTGAATTGTTTTTGAACTAGTTTTCCCTTTGCTATCTTCTGCATTTATTACAACTGTTGTATCTTCTGTTATATTACTAATTACATAACTTCCATCTTCTCCTATTGAAAATTCTGAAATTTGCTTTCCATCCTTTGTTGCACTACAATTTGTTATTCTTCCACTACTATATGTTTTTATCTTCCCTGTTATACTTATTCCTGTATCTGAAGGTTTTACCCATCCATCATTTCCACTTACTATTGCTATTATTATTATTCCATCTGCAGGACCTACATAATCTACTATTTGTGGGACACTTCTGTCAATTTCAAAAATATATCCATCAACTATTACTTGTTTCTTATCTTCTAATTCTTCTCCAACTTCTTTTATTTTATTTGACAATTGTTCGTCTGTTAATCCTTCTGTTTTTTTAATCATCTGTGCATCATTTAAAGTTATTTCTAGCTTTTCCCTTGCTTCTGCTTCACTATTTTTTACTTTTGCTTGTCTTGCTTTGTTTATTATTCCATTCTCTCCTGTTAATAATGCAATACTCATGCCTGCTAATATTAAAAGTACTATAAGTGTGACCACTAGCATAGTATTTTTCTTTTGGTATGTAAAAAAGATAGCCTATTATACTTTTATCGTAAATAGTATATCTTTATTTATAATTTTAAATCCTTATTATTACTTGTAATTATTTAAATTCTTTATATACATATACTAAGCAACTTCTTCTTTGTAATTTACGACTGTTATCTCGGTCGCTAACTGTTTTAATTGATTCACAATCTTTTCTATATTTTCTGCTGTTTCATCATCAAAATATTGTTCTCCACATTGATTACATACTTTTGCTGGTACTCCTTTTACAATAATAATCGTTTCTTCTAAGTCAACTACATAATTTACTTTTTTTTCTTCTAAATCCCCTTTACATATAAAACATTTCATTTCTCTTTCCTCCTTGTTTCCATATCCTTTTCCCATTTATTAAAATCTGGATAATATGCAGTTATCATGTGCACTGTGTTTTCACTGACTCCACATACTATATGTAACATTTTATTGTCTAGACTATATCCCAATATTAGACAACTTGGGTATGGATAATCTTCATAGTAATATTCTACTATCTTACCTGTTTTTATTGCTGCCTTTACATCAGAAATCAAAATATTTCTTTGATTTAGTCTATTTAAACAATGTTTTGTCCAATCTACTTTTCTGTCTGCTATATATTTTTTTATAGTTTCTATATTTAATAAATCGTCTATCAACATTCTATCCTCCTTGTTTATTTTAGCATAAAATCACTACATTATGCAATTGTTTTTTTGTTTTTCTTATATCTAATAATTGAACATGCTACTCCACTCTTTTCCTCTACTGTCCCATCTTCTTTCATCTCAAATATATATCCCTCTTCTTTTACTATTTATGGAAACCCTTCATTCGGTGCATTTTTCTCTATATTATTATTCCATTTTCTCCTGTTAGCATAGCTATGCTTGTCCCTGCCAATATCAATAATACTATAAGTGTGACAACCAACGCTATTAGCGTTATTCCTCTTTCTTCTGCTACTTTTTTGTTCTTTTCTTTCACATACTTAACTTCATACATTCGTACCACTCAATCCTTTCATTCTTCTTATGTTTCTCCTTTTTTACTTTTTTATTCATTTTTACATTTCATTCTCTTAATGTAAAAGTAAAACTTTTGCTATTCGCATTATATTTTGTTCTAATATTCTTGTCAATACTTCTCTTGCTTATTGCGTAACTTTTTGCCAACAAAATTGCTTTACTTCTTTTCAATATATTTCTTAAAATCTTCTAATTCAGAATAAAATCAGTCAAAAATGTAATAATAAAAACATAAATAAAATGAGAAAGGAATGATATTAAAATGCAAAGTGACAAAAAGGAAGAAGTAAATGTAGACAAAATATATGGTCATTTAAGTAAAATTTCAGATGAAGAATTTATCAAAGAATTCAATGTAAAAAAAGAAGGTTTAAATGATGAAGATATCTCTCAAAGGCTAAATACATATGGTCATAATGAAATAACACAAGCAAAGCCTAAGAAATGGTATCATTACTTTATAAGTAGTTTATTTACACCATTTAATAGTATTCTAATAGGAATAGCAATAATACTATTATACACTGATGTATATTTAGCACAAGAGCCAAATTATGCAAATATAATAGTAATTCTAGTATTAGTAGTAGTTAGTACTTTACTAGACTTTGTTTCAGAATATAGGTCAAATTTAGCAGCAGAAAGGTTAAAGCAATTAGTATCATCAAATGCAACAGTTATTAGAAACAATAGAAAAGTTAAAGTCCCTTTTAAAAACTTAGTAGTTGGTGATACAGTTTTATTATCAGCTGGAGATATGATACCTGCGGACTTAAGAATAATTGAAGCAAAAGACTTATATGTCGGTCAATCTTCATTAACAGGAGAATCAGATGCAATAAAAAAATCAGTGAACTCTGAAACTACAAATGAAATTGACAGTCTATCAGATTTAGACACAATTTGTTTTATGGGAACAAATGTAATTAGTGGTTCAGCAAAAGGCATTGTTATTCTCACTGCTGATAACACATATTTTGGAAAAGTTGCTCATACATTAACAAATGGTAAACCAAAAACTGCATTTCAAAAAGGAATTGAAAACATCAGCAAATTATTAATTAGATTTATGGTTGTTCTAATACCTGTTGTTTTTTTGTTAAATGTGTGGAAACATGATATAATAATATCTTTTACATTTGCTGTTGCTATTGCAATATGTATCACACCACTTTTACTTCCAGTTATATTATCAACCTGTTTATCAAAAGGTGCACTTAGAATGTCAAAAAAGAAAACTATCGTAAAAAAGCTTGACTCTATACAAAGTTTTGGTGCAATGAACATCTTATGTACTGATAAGACAGGAACTTTGACAGAAGACAAAATTGTACTTGAACGTTATCTTGATGTACTGGGAACTGAAAATCCCCGTGTCCTAAAACATGCCTTTTTAAATTCTTATTTTCAAACTGGATTGCGTAGTAATATTGATGAAGCTGTTATCTCTCGTGGTGTCGAAAATGGAATGGAAGAAATTTCAGGAAAATATACAAAAATAGACGAAATCCCTTTTGATTTCTCACGTAGGAGACTTTCTGTTGTTGTTAATGATGGTACAAAAACTCAATTAATTACAAAAGGTGCTGTTGAGGAAATACTAAATATCTCTACTCTAATAGATTATGAGGGTAAAGTTTCACCTATTACAAATGAAATAAAAGAAAATATGAAAAAAATAACAAAAGACTTAAATAAACAAGGTTTACGTGTTGTAGCAGTATGTCAAAAAAACGACCTTGATAAATCATCTGGATTTAATGTTTCTGATGAAAAAAATATGGTTTTAATGGGCTTTATTGGTTTCCTTGACCCTCCTAAAGAAACAGCAAAATCTTCTATTGAAAAGTTAAATAAAAATGGTATTAGAGTTATTGTTTTAACAGGTGATAATATTGAAGTCACACGTTGTGTATGTAATAAAGTTGGAATTACTTCTAAAAAAATTATTACAGGCACACAAATTGATAAACTTTCAGACCAAGGTGTTATAAGATTATTGAGAAAAACTAATATATTCGCAAAACTATCTCCTATTCAAAAAGCACGTATAGTAAGATTACTAAAAGAAGCTGGAAATATAGTTGGTTATATGGGTGATGGAATTAATGATAGTCCTTCACTTGTAAATTCAGATGTTGGTGTTTCTGTTGATACAGCTGTTGATATTGCCAAAGAATCTGCTGATATAATACTACTTGAAAAAGATTTACATGTTTTACTTGATGGTGTTAAAGAGGGACGATATACTTTTGCAAATTTAATGAAATATATAAAACTTGCTGCAAGCTTCAATTTTGGAGAGGTAATGTCTGTAATTATAGCCAGTGTATTTCTTCCATTTCTACCTGAAACTCCGATTCAGCTTTTAGTTGAAGGATTATTATACGATTTTGGTCAATTGACTCTTCCTTTGGATAATGTTGATGAGGAATATTTAGATAAGCCTAAAAAGTTTAATATTAAGAGTTTAAAGAATTTTATGCTTTTTATGGGACCACTTAGTTCATGTTTTGACTTGATTGTTTTTGCTTTAGTTTGGTTTATTTTTGATATTCATGAGGCAGCTATTTTTCAAACAATATGGTTTTCTTATGGCGTAGTTTCAAACTTAGTTGGTCTACATGTTATCAGAACCGCTAAAATACCTTTTAAACAAAGTCATGCATCAAAATATGTTTATTTTTCTTCACTATTGTTTAGTATTATAGCAATGATTGTACCATATACTTTCTTAGGTCGTGCTATTGGTCTTACAGCTCTTGCGCCTAAATATTTTTCAATTATTATTGGTGTACCTATTCTCTATTGTTTTGTCGCTGTTTTTGCCAAAAAAGTCTATATCAAAAAATATGGCGAATGGATTTAATTAATGCAATTCTAGTACCTGCGCAATAAATTCTTAATTAATTAAAAATAAAAGCTTGAAATATATAACTTTTGAGTAAATTGTGGGGACCGTTCAAAAGTTCTCAAAAGTTGTAAACTTTTGTTAGAACTTTTAGAATGGGGATACGGTAAAGTTATATATTTCAAGCTTTATTTAATTAATTTCTATAATTTATCATGCAGCTACTAGAATTGTAATATTTAATTCTTATTATTACTATATTTTGCAATTTTCTTTTCCTATAATATCTTCAAAAATCTTTAAAATCTCATCAGTTATATAAATAGTTCCACAGCTTTTTAATTCTTCTCCTACTTTTATCATTACATTAATATTATTTTGATTACCATTAAAGAATTTAATAGCTCCTCTAAGTTTATCTTTTTGTTCCTCAGATACTTCTGTAATATCAAGCGTTAGTAATTTAGCTTTTGTTTCTCCAAAATTTTTGATTTCTTGTGCAACAATTTTAGTAACATCATCTTCTCTAATACTAAGCCTACCACTAATCATTACAATATTTTCTTCAATTAAAACATCTTGTGCTTTAAAATAAGTTGGTTCAAATACAATTATTTCTGCAGACCCATATAAATCTTCAATTGTTAGAAATACCATAATCTTATTATTTTTAGTATATTTCTTTTTTACAGATGTTATTATTCCTGCAATTTTTACATTTTGACCATCTACAAACTTCGTATTTTCTTTAATTTCTTCCATCTCACCTGAATTTTGATTATCAATTTCATGCATTTGCATTGACGAAATGCTTGTATTCGCAATTATTTGTTCTCTCATTTTTTCTAGTGGATGACCAGAAACATATATTCCTAACATCTCTTTTTCCATAGACAAAAAGTCTTTTTCAGATAGTTCTGGTAATTCTTCAAAACTGTATTTTATCTCATTTAAATTACTATCTTCTGTAGAATCACTCAAGTCAAACATTGAAACTTGACCATCCATTCCCTTTTTATTATGTGCTTGAATTGTTTCTATTATTTTTTCAAATGAAGCAATTAGTGTTGCCCTTGTTTCAGGGAATTCTGAGAATGTTCCTGCCTTTATTAAACTTTCAACACATTTTTTATTTACCGCTTCTCCTGCCATTCTTTCACAAAAATCCACAAAGCTTGTAAATTCTCCATCAGCTTCTCTATCTGTAATTATATTTTCAACAGGTTGTAATCCAACATTTTTGATACTTGCTAATCCAAAGCGGATTTTACCTAATTTATTTCCCACATTATTTGAAGTATCCTCATTTAAATTATTATCATTTTCAACAGTGAATTTTGAATAACTTTTATTTATATCTGGTTTTAATATTTCTATTCCCATTCTTCTACATTCATCTATATAATCAGGAACTTTATCTAAATTTCCTAAAAAGCTATTTAACATTGATGCCATGAATTCCGCTGGATAATATGTTTTTAAATATGCTGTTCTATATGCAACTACTGCATAACATGCAGCATGCGATTTATTAAATGCATATTTTGCAAATTCTGACATCTCATCAAATATCTTATTTGCTGATTCTGCATCAATACCATTTCGTACACAACCTGGAACTATAATATTCCCCTCTTCATCTACTTGTCCGTTTATAAATACTTCTCTTTCTTTAGCCATTACATCAAGCTTTTTCTTTCCCATTGCTCTACGTACTAGGTCTGCTCTTCCTAATGAATATCCCGCCAAATCTCTAACAATTTGCATTACTTGCTCTTGGTATACCATACATCCATAAGTTACATTTAATATTGGTTCTAAACTTGGATGTGTATATTCATTATGCCCTGGATTTTGTTTTCCTCTAATATACCTTGGAATTTGGTCCATTGGACCTGGTCTATATAATGATACACCAGCTATTATATCTTCTAAACAGTCTGGTTTTAGTTCCTTCATGAAGTTTGTCATTCCTTGTGATTCAAACTGGAATATTCCAATACTATTTCCTTCCTGCCATAATTTATAAACATTTGGGTCTGCCATTTCTTTATCAAATTCGACATCTATTCCTCTTCCTTTTTTTACTAGATTTATTGTATCCTGAATTACTGTTAATGTTCGTAAACCTAAAAAGTCCATCTTTAATAGTCCTAGTTCTTCAAGTGTTGTCATTATAAATTGTGTTGATATTTGATTGTCTCTTACATATAGTGGAACATATGTATCTACTGGTTCTTTTGTTATTACAACTCCACATGCATGTGTTGATGCCTGTCTTGGCATCCCTTCTAATGCCATTGCTATATCTAATAATTTGTGTATTTGCTCATCATCATCATATAAACTTTTTAATTCTATATTCTGGTCTAATGCTTTTGGTATTGTTATATGTAATTCATTTGGTATCATCTTAGCTAATCTATCTGCTTCTGCATATGGAAAATCTAATACTCTTGCAACATCACGTATTACCATCTTTGCTGCCATTGTTCCAAATGTTATAATTTGCGATACATGGTCATGTCCATATTTTTCTGCTACATAGTCTATTACATCCTGCCTATGCTCATAACAAAAGTCTACATCAAAATCTGGCATACTTATTCTTTCTGGATTTAAAAATCTTTCAAATAGTAAACCATATTTCATAGGGTCTATATCTGTTATTTCTATTGAATATGCTAGAATAGAGCCCGCTCCTGAACCACGTCCTGGTCCAACAGGTATTCCATTTTTTTTAGCATAATGTATAAAGTCCCAAACTATTAAGTAATAGTCTACATATCCCATGTTCTTTATTACTCCTAGTTCATATTCTGCTCTTTTAGTAATTTCCTCTGATGGATTGTCTCCATATCTTTTCTTTATCCCATCATCACATAATTTCTTTAAAAAGTCATAATGTGTTGGAAATTCTGGTGGTACATCATAATTTGGTAATATTGTATGCCCAAATTCAAATTCTACATTACACTTCTCTGCTATTTTTACAGTATTTTCTATTGCATCTGGAAATGCTGAAAAGTATTCAATCATTTCTTCTGGAGTTTTTACATATAATTCATCTGTTTCGAATCTCATTCTGTCTTCATCACTCATTCTCTTCCCTGTTTGAATACATAACAAAATTTCATGATTATATGCATCTTCTTTTCTCAAATAATGTGCATCGTTTGTAGCAACTAATGGTATATCTAGTTTTCTTGCAAGTTTAACTAGTTTTTGGTTTGCTAATACTTGCTCTTTTATTCCATTACTCTGAATTTCAATATAATAATCTTCTCCAAATACTTTTTTATGCCATAGTGCTATTTCTTCGGCTTTTTCTTCTTCTCCATTTAATAGTGCTTGATTGACACTCCCTGCTAAACATGCACTCAGGCATATTAGCCCTTCATGATATTGTTCTAATACTTCTAAGTCTATACGTGGCTTATAATAATACCCTTCTGTAAAACCTATTGATACTAATTTACTTAAGTTTTGATATCCTTTTTGGTCTTTTGCAAGTAAAATTAAATGATTGTATTTATTATCTATTCCTGGCTCTTTATCAAATCTCGAACGTTGTGCAACATATACTTCACATCCAATTATTGGCTTTATTCCTTCTTTTTTACATGCTTTATAAAAGTCAATTGCTCCATACATTACTCCATGGTCTGTTATTGCTATTGCTTTCATCCCCAATTCTTTTGCTCTTACTGGCAAGTCTTTTATTCTATTTGCTCCATCTAATAAACTATATTCACTGTGTATGTGTAAATGTACAAACTCTGGCATTTTTTATTTCCTTTCTTTTATCTACTTTTGCTAATTGTATCATAGATATATTGTAATTTCTATACAAAACTAGACTTTTTTTCTTTTTTATGATAAAATAGAAGTAACTATTAACTTTTTTTGGGGGTATCTTCATGTATAAGAAAGCTTTGCGGAACACCATCGTTTCAACTATTTTGACCATTTTACTGTTCAACTCATTGGTAGCAAATTCCCAATTCGTTTTCATCACTGCCATGCGTTACCTTGCTATCGATTCGGACTGTAACGAGAGCTACAGCTACTGTGTTTCTCAAATGGATAAATTCTCTGAAAAGGGACTTTACCAGAAATGGTTGGTTGACTCAGGCTCAACACACTTCGGAAAAATTGTCAGAGCACTTGTTTTTGTTTTTACAGTTATCTTCTTTATATTCTTTTTGTATCTTCTTTATGTCTCTATTTCATATATTCGTATGAAATACTTTAATACAAAGAGAAGAAGAAAAATTGTTATGAGAAAACAGGCAATGCCAAAACATGTTAGGGTAAGATAATTAACCCGAAAATCCCTAAAAACCTTTGAACCAAATGGTTCAAAGGTTTTTTCATATATTTCTAATTAAAATAAAAAGAACCCCCGCTTTAGCCGTAAGTTGTCTGAATTTTTAAGGACCTGTCTTCGACAGGTGGGTGCCTGCTTGAATACTCATGGGCTTCTTACTACTCGAAAGTGTAAGCTTGCACGCCATACTCAAAGTTTTGGCCCCTCTTTAAACTTGTAGGTTCTAAAAATTCTATGCTGTACGCACTATGCAGGGAATTCTTTTTCTTTTTTATATTATAATTATTTTAGCATATTTTTAATTAAATTGCAACTATTATATAATTCAAATTTATTAAAATTTATATGCCAATTATATTATATCTCTCTTTTTTAAATTTATTCTCTTTCTATTATTATTTTACATTTTTATTTTATTATATTTTTATAATTCCAATATTCCACCATAATCTATAACATCAATCCCACTAAAGTCAATTATTTCTAAGTTTCTTTCATTTATGAATTGCCTTATTTTACCATCTCTGTCAATTTTCTTCAAATCACCTGTTATAATTACACTATTTCCTATTCTTGATATTGCACCACCAATAAAGCCATTTTTGTTGCTATATTCCATTCTCTTTAATAATTTAATATCTGGTTCATATTCTAAAAATAGTACATCAATTCCATGTTTTTGTAAAATCTGATATAAGCCCTTGTCTGTTACAATACAACTTTTATCATCTATAACTGCAATTGAACAATTTGTATATCCTTGAGTCGTATTTACTAACTCATAACCTTGATTTATAAGTTCCTTCTTTACTTCTGTATCTGTATATTGAAAATTGTGAAATGCCTTTTTACCAATTATACAAACATTATATTTTATGTCATCTGGGTATTCACTGTCTATATTATCACGTCCTTCTTTGACTTCATAAACTTCTCTTACCTTATCATTTACAAGATAATATTGACTTGGCTCTACAATTATTTTATTTCCAATTTTACATGTAAATATATCTACATGTGATGAAATCTCTGAATATATATCTGGACTTTCTTGAATTTCTATTAACTCATAACCTTGTTGTTTTAATACTTCTTTTTCAATTTCTCTCATTCTATTATCTATTATTAATTTCTTCATCTTTTATTTCATTCCTTCCCCATTGTGCTACCATGGTTAGCATTATAAACATCTTTATAAATATTAGGCTCTACAAAATCCTTATATCTCTCTAAGTCTCTTCTTATTAATGTTGCACTTATAGGAATTTCTTTTTTTGTTGGGTCTGACATCCTATTTTCAATATTTAAATATTCTGCAACTTTTTCTCCATATGGTTCATTACTATAAAAACAGTTTACTGGTATATCTTTTATTTGTTTGGTTAAATATTCCATTTGAATTTTTACACTTTCTTCATCTAATCCAAATTTTTTTGGACTATCATATGCATAAATTACTTTTGCTTTTTTAAATTTATCTGTTATCCATTTTGCTCTTGTTTGTACTGGAATATTTGTTACATCTGTATCATATATTACAACATAAAATTCGTCTGTTTCATTTACACCTTTTTCTATTAATTTTTCATGTCCTTTGTGTAATGGCGCAAATTTTCCTATTGTAAATCCAATCTTTTTATTACTCACACTTTTTTCCTCCTACAAACAGCCATATACTCTTATTCACCTTTAAAATTTGATTTTAGCCTTAAATATCCTAGTTCTTCCCATACATTATAAGCTAAGTTTAATCTAAATACTACCTTTGGTTTAGCTCCTGCCCTATTTTTATCTACAACACATGCATAATACCTCACATCAGGGTTTTTAGATTTTTCTAAATCATAAAACTTTGTGTCTACCTCCTCTAATGAATACTCATATTTTGATAGGTCTTCTGTATGTATTTGTTTTACTAAACATAATGTGTCTAAAACCTCTTTTACTGTTCTACTCACAGCTAAATCATTTATATTCAAGTTAATTGGTAATGTATTTGTTTCTGATAACTGTAATGATGATGCTATAAATATATTTAGATTTTGTGCTAAATTTGATAGAATTGTAGCTGTTCTTTTTATTTCTTCTCCATTTCCTATATTTTCTGTATCTGTCTTTAGTGTGTCATAAAATATATATTCTATCTTTTCTTTATAGTAATAGTTTAATATAACTTTTTCTAGTTCATCATTTGTGTGGTTTGTAATATTAACAAAATATATAGAATTCTTTATTTGTTCATCTATCCATTTTGTTACAGCTATTGTCTGATTAAATTCATTTGATATATCTAATAACCTTTTTGCAAAATTACTCTGTTTCTCTTTATCTTCTTTTAAAATGAAACCTTCTTCATCTACTTTTACATTTTTGTTTGAGTCTGGTCTGAATTTGAATTCCAATAATTCTCCTTCTGTTTTTGTTATTTTTTGCTTATGTAATTCTTGAATTTTTTTGTTGTTTAATATTGTTGTTATTAAACATAATCTCATTTTTTCTTCAGACATTTCATTTGAAATTATTAATACTTTTTTCTTGTGTATAAATGCTAAATATGACGCTAAATTTATTGTAAATCTACTTTTCCCTGAGTTTGATGGCATTGCATATGCCATTGTCTCTCCTTTTCTTATTCCTTTAAATACACTACTCAATATTGGAAATGGTAATTCTAGTCCATTTGTTAAGTTATTCTCTCCTGTTAATAGAAAATTTGTTATATTATTATTTAATATTGCCCTTTTGAACTTCTCTGTTGCTGTTATCTGTTCTATTGCGTCTTTTACTTCTTGTATTGTCATTTTGTCATATAATTCATAATTTAATATATCTATTATCTTATCTTGAGTTTCTTTTATTGGGTTTATTGAATAGTTTTTTCTTATTTCAAATAATTTTCTTAGTTCAATATATGTTTTTTCAAAATCTCTTTTTTCCTTTTGTGCTTTCTCTTTTAATTCTTTCTTTTGCTTATATGTATCAGAACCTTCTTTTGCGAAGTTAAAGCCATCTTTGGCCTTTTGAGGTGCATATTCTTGCCCTGATGTAAATAATACACTTTTATATAGATTTAACATCTTCTTGTCTTCAAAAAAGCAGTCCTCATATAGAATGTAATACATTGATATTGCTTTTGGATTTGTTAATAGTAAACTTATATATATTTCTTCTAACTGTTTGTTTGATATTTCTTTTGGATATGAACTTTCTTCTTCGTCTTCATCATCATCTTCTAATAGACTATAATATTCCTCATCATCTTCTTCATCTTCTTCATAATCGTCATTTTCTTCTGTAACTTCTTTATCTTCATCCTCTTTATCTTCTTCGTCTATTTCTTCTTGCTCAATTTCATTATTTTCTTCTTTTTTTATTAATCTGATTTTACCTTCTTGATTTAATTTGGATAGTAATCTTGCTGCTTCTGCATATCTTTCTTGTTCTATTAGTTCTTGCATTTGTATTACATCTTGTTCATTTTCTTCTGTTATTTGTATTCTATTTATTATATCTATGAGTTTTCTTATTTTTTCTTCTTCCATACGTATTCTCCTATGTTTTTTATTTTCTTTATTTTATCTCATATCATAAAAAATAGCAAGACTTTCTAACTGTTTATTTTGCTTTTGTCATTTCGTACCAATAGCCATCATTATGTCTAGAATTTGTTGGATATGCCTTCACGTTAGTAAAAGTAACCTCACCATAATTAGTTGTTCCAGACACAGTTTTATAATTACTATTATTTTGGGCATCATATACTATTACTTTACATGTGTGATACTCATAGATGAAATTTATTGCAACTATCCAAAAGAAAACTCAAAGACTTGTAGAGATTTAGGTACTTTTTAGTCTTATTAAGAAACAAATAAGAATAAAGAAACGCTTTATTCTTATTTTTTTTCATTCTTATTTTATTTAAAAATATTATCTTTAAATCTAAAAATAATTATTAATAATCCTATTATGAAGGTTGGTATATAAATAAATTTATAATCTGAGCGATAGCATGTAACATGATATTCTTCATTAACTGGATAATAATAAATTTCTACATTATCACCAATTTTTGCATTAGTCATTGGATAATCATCTTCATATTCTTTACCATCAACTAAAAATCTAAATATAGGCCAATACTCTATTCCTCCTCCTGTTCGTATTTCTTTGTAATCTATTACTGTACCTGTTGTTTCTTTCATACATATCCCAATTATTTATTATTTCAAATGAAAAAAATACTATACCTATTATTATAAATATTATAGCTATTATAATATTTATAAACTCACCATACTTCCCCCTCTTTAATATTGTCTAGTATAAAAACATAATTAAGTTTATAATATTATTTGCATAAATAATATAAGTACCTTAATCCATAAAGTATCATAAGTGAATAAACTATAAATCCCAAAACAAAGTATTTGTTTTGTTTATTTTTTAAATTATATATATTTCCAACTATTCCTATTATAATAGTAACTAAAGGTATCATACACTCATCAATTAAATTGTTAAAAAGAAATAATAGCCCAAATACAATTAAAAGTATATATAATGGATTGGTTTCTTGGTTTTCTTTTTTATTCTTTATTACTTTTTTTGTAGAAAAAACTATTACTAATATAATAGATAACGAAATCATACCTACAAAGAATAACATAAACTTCATTCCATGTATATCTACCATTATTCTAGTCCTCCAATTAAAATGTTTATTATATCTAAAATTATTTTAACATATTATAAAATTCAAAGTAATATCCATTATATTTTTTTTGATGTTTTAAAATCAATTTTTCTCTTTCTTCATGTTTAAGTTGTTTTTCTGCATCTAAAAAAGTATTTGTTTCCTCTTGAAAATCTCTAATTAAGTTATCTTCTGCTTTGTAATTCAAATCCATTTGACACTATATATTCAAAAAAAGTAAGTGCATATGAGGAGATTTCTCATCATAATGCACTTTTGCAGATAAAATATACTTTCTGCCTATTTATTTTTCCCCACACCCATTTACCTAAAAAATCAGCTACCAAAGTAGTACATCTACTCTAGTAGCTGATTTCCTATATGCAAATGTCATAGCTTATACTAGCATTTTATATTTTTTAAATATAGACAAAAAATTTTCAATTTTTTCATTATAAATTCAATAAAATCGTGACAACAATATCATAAAAATGGCTTGCAATAATTCAATATATCTAAATATTGTAATTATTGCAAAACCATTTTAACCCAAAGCTATATCCAATACCATCATTACAATAAATCCAAAAGTTACTCCTATTACTCCTAACACTGATTTTTTACTTTGGTGCATTTCTGGTACTAATTCTTCTACAACAACAAATATCATCGCTCCTGCTGCAAAAGATAATAAATATGGTAATATTGGAACTATTATATTAATTAATAAAACTGTTATAAATGCTGCTATTGGTTCTACTGCTCCAGATAATACACCACATAAAAATGCTTTCTTTTTACTTAACCCTTTCATTTTTAATGGCATTGATATTATAGCTCCTTCTGGAATATTTTGAATTGCTATTCCAATTGCTAATATAATAGCTTCTATTAAAGCTATACCTGCATTTCCTGCTAAAAATCCTGCGAAACACACACCCACAGCCATCCCTTCTGGAATGTTATGTAATGTTACTGAAAAGATTAGCATATTAAGCTTTTTACCATCTTTCTTTTCTTCAATTTTTTCTGCAACTTTATTTATAATTATTAAAAAAATAACTCCCAATAAAAATCCAACAGATGCTGGTATCCATGGCATTATTCCTTGATTTTCTGCCATTTCCACTGATGGTAATATTAAAGACCATATACTTGCTGCTATCATTACTCCTGAAGCAAACCCAACTAAAAGCTTTTGAAATTTCTCATTTATATTTTGTTTCATAAAAAGCACTAAACTACTCCCAAAACTTGTTCCAATAAATGGTATTAAAATTCCAGCTACACTATACAAAATATTTTCCATCATTCTTCCATTCCTCTCTCAAAATACTAATTGCTCTAAATTTTAATATTATTTTGTACTTTTACATGATATAATATGCATTTAAATGATTTTATGTTAATATATTAAAAAAAATGTACCTAAATGTCAGCTTTATCTAACATTTAAGTACTTTTTTATAGTTCTTGTTATCTTATTCCTTTTTCTTTCTGAAATTAACAACTATTGCATTTTCATTGTCAAATTCAAATGTTGCATCTGTTGTATCAGTTTGTATAGGATTAGTTTCATTACCTTTTTCTGAAAAAGAAATATTTTTTAAGTCAAATTTCTTTTTCTTGTCTTCCTCATCTTCTCCATTTACAACACCTGGTGTAAATTTACTGAAATTGTATTTTTTTACTGGTTGCTCTTCTTTATATTTTGAACCTAGATAGTCAAATACTCCTTGACCAACATCAAATTTACCATCATCTTTTTTAAGTTTAACTGCAAAGTTTTTGGCTTTTAATGTTCCTAATTTATTTGCAGTGAAATATGTTTCCCAGTCATATTTTACACTACCATATTTTGAATCATATTCTAATTTGTTCATATCCATAGAATTTGAGTACTTCCAAGTTCTTCTTTTTGTAAATTCTTTTTCCCACCATGCTAATTCATCTGGTGTTCCATTTCCAGTAAACATTTTGTTTGCACAGTTTGATAATATTGTTTCTTTATATCTCATATTTTTTGCTCTTCCTTCTAATTGTGCAAGGTTCTGTGCTGTTATTGTTGTTGCAACTTTATATTTTCTATATAGTGTGAATATTGCTTCTGTATCTTTACATATAAAGTCTGGGAATTCATCCATGTAGAAGAAGTGTGGTATTCTACTATTTTCATTTCCTGGTCTTCTTAATACTGCATTTTGCATTGATAGTATAAAGAATAATCCAAATGCTCTATGTCCTGTTATTCCTAAGTCTCCTCTACGAGTACATACAAATATTACTTCTCCATTTGCTAATGATTTATCAAAGTCTACATTATTATGTCTGTTACATAATATTGATTTTACTCCTGGTATTCTTAATAAATTATCTAATTGTGATGCTGCTAAATATACATATTTTTCTGTGTCTTGTCTTCCAATACTGCCTTTATAGAAATTCTTTTCAAAGTATGCTAATTGTATACTGTATTTGTTTGCTAGCGCTACATCTTGTTTCATTATCTCACACATTTTTTCTACTAAATCAAAATTTGTAAGCATTTTTAACATGTCTTCTAAGTTTGGTATGTTTCCACTATTTAATCTTGGATACATTTCTTTTAAAATCATTGTTATGTTTTCTATTGCTTGCATTATAAATTCTTCTCTATATGCTTCTTCTATTTCTGGATGTGTGTTTACATACATCCCTTTTAAAACAGATGAAATTGTTATTGCTATTTTTGATGTGTCATCATATACAAATGGGTTTAATCCTTTTGAATCTGATTTTGAAGGGTCTATTAAGCTATATTTGATGTGGAAGTTTTTACAAACATCCATCATTTTTGATATTGTTTCATAGTCTGGAGACATTGATGTTAATCCTAAGTCCCTATAAATATACTCATTTGCTGAACCTGATAATATCATTTTGTTTAAATATGCTTTATATATAGCATCTTTCCCTACTGCTGGTGATATCATATTCAAATTGAAATTTTCATTTAGATATTCATTATCATATGGCTTGTTTAGTGTTGCTATACCTGTTTTTAATGCTGTATATCCCATTTCTTTTGCATTTGCTTTATAAAATGCTTTTTTCTCAATATCTTTTGCCATCATTGGCTCTAATACCATAGCTGTTTTTCCTGTTCCAGAACCTCCACATACAAGTAATGATTGATATCTTTTTGATTCTGAAAATATCATCTTCTTTCCTGATTCATAGTTATTGCACATATGTATATCACATGAAAATGGTCCATGTCCTTTGCTTTTATCTGCTAAACTAATTCCTTTGTAATCCCATATTGACCTTGTTTGGTCTTTGCTGTCCATAACTCCTAAACGTATCCATTTTATTACTCCATAAAATGTTGTTAATGGCATATATATTGCTAATGATGTTAGTGCTGGTTTAATTAACTCTGAATAATTAGTTACTAAATCTGCATATCCTGGTAAAGATACAAGAAACAACCATGCTCCTTGATTTATCCATTGTGTTATCATTGAAATTGCTACTACATATAATGTTATTACATATGTGAAAAATAATGTTACTTTTGCACTTTTGGATGATGCAAATTCTGATGGCACACAAAATAAGTATGCAAATATTGGGCATGCTAATGCTAATGTATACTGTATTGGTCCCCAATATGATACTGATACTCCTGTAAATATTAGAAATAGCATTTCTACTACTCTATCTACTACTATATAAATTGAAAACATTGTTAATACATATGTTGCAAATGTATTTCTACTTGCATTTATTTTTTTCAAAAATTTATCTATTAACTTCATTATTTTTTCCTTTCATTTTCATAAACTCCACATATATATATTATCCTATAAATTCATTAAAATTACAAGCTTTTTTGACAATTTTATAAGATTATTTCTAATATTAATCCTGACAATACTCCTATAAAATATAATAGACCTAATGTCTTTATATTTTCTTTTAAATTATTGTTTATTTTAAATAATACTAATATTCCAACTCCTGCATTAACTGCAAGTCCTGATATCAAAATTGGCATAGTAATTACACTTTCTATAAACAATTCTGTTAGTATTACTGAAGATGCACAGTTTGGAATTAATCCAATTATACCTGCTATAATTGGCCCTAATATTTTATTATGACTTATTATATGTGCAATAGTTTCTTCTCCTATTAAACTGATTACTCCATTTATTATTAATGTTATTATAAATATAAATATTAGTATGTTTACAGAATGCTTTATTGCTGATTTAAAAATGCTTTCTTCACAATGACAATGTTCATGTTCACAAAGTTCTTTTATATTCTCTTCTTTTACTTTCCCTTTTGTAATTCTAATCACTAAATCTATTAAAACTCCTGCAATTATACCTATAATCAATTTTATTCCTAAAATTGTTAAAATTGTTGACATTGGTACCATCTCTGTTAACATTATTGGTATCATTTCATCTGATGTTGCTAGATAAACTGATATTAATGTACCAAGTGTTATGACTCTCGCTGCATATAGGTTTGTTGCAGAAACTGAGAATCCACATTGTGGAAATATTCCTACAATCGCTCCTAGAAAAGGACCATACTTTCCTGATTTTTTTATGGTTTCTTTCGCTTTTTCACTTGTTTTGTGTTCTATGTATTCCATTATTAAGTATGTTATAAATAAAAATGGGAAAAGCTTGATACTATCTAATATAGTATCTGCTAGTATTTCTATAATTTGTTGCATGTAATTGCTTTCCTTTCTTAAATTCTTCCACTTTTAATATCTTCTACAAATCTGTCTCTAATTTTATGTGGAAGTAACATTATTTTTTCTACATCTTCTTTTTTTATAATTTCTGGTATATATTTCCCTCTGTGCTTGTATTTAGGGTCTCCTGAAAATTCTGGTCCTATCCCACTTCCAAATTCTCCTCCTATATATTCACATAAGAAAAAGTATTCTCTTTGGTCTGTCTCTATATTTTCTAATTCATATAATTTCTTTTTAACTTCAACATCTATACCAAATTCTTCTTTTATCTCTCTTTTTACACCTTCTTCTAAGCTTTCTTTACCTTCTTGTCCTCCTCCTGGAAATGTATAATATTCTCCTATTGGATGATTTTCTACTCCTACTCTATGCATGAATGCATATCCATCTTCTATTGGTACTATTCCAGCTAATCTAACTCTCATTTTCCAATTTCCTTTCCATGTATCTTTTTGATATTATTAAATAAAAACGAAAACTGGCTTTTTTACATTTTATTTATAAACCAGTTTTGTTCGTTGTTGCTAGTCTGCATACCATTCAAATGTCCAATTTAGTACTTGTACAAGGTCTCCTTCTTTAATCCCTTGTTTTTTTAGCTCTGCTTCAATTCCAAGATTTTTTAAACTTTTTTGGAAATAATACATTGATTCATTATCATCAATATTTATTCTTCCCATAAGCCTATTTATAGCCCTTCCTTCTATTACAAATATCTTTCCTTCTTTTCTTACTACAAATCCATCTTTTTCCTCATCTAATGTATATACTACTCTATCTTCTTCTTCAACTAATTCTTCTTTTGGTAATGTTTTTAATGTTTCTGATACTCTATTTAATAGTTCTTGTACTCCTTCTCCTGTTACTCCTGAAATTTTATATATCTCCATTTTTTCCTTTTTAGCTAATTCTTCTAATTTTTTATAATTTTCTTCATCTTGCATTATGTCTATTTTACTTGCTACTATTATTTGTTTTCTGTTACTTAATTTTTCACTATATTTTTTTAATTCTTCATTTATTGTATGAAAATCTTCTATAGGGTCTCTTCCCTCTACTCCTGAAACATCTATTACATGTAATAATAACCTTGTTCTTTCTACATGTCTTAAAAACTGAATTCCTAGTCCTATTCCTTCACTTGCTCCTTCTATTATCCCTGGTATATCTGCAATTACAAAGCTATCCCCTTTATTTGTTTTTACAACTCCTAGGTTTGGTTCTATTGTTGTAAAATGATAATTTGCAATTTTAGGCTTGGCATCTGTTACAACTGATAAAAATGTTGATTTTCCAACATTTGGAAAACCCAACAATCCCACATCTGCAAGTAGTTTTAGTTCTAATATTACTTCCTTTTCTTCTCCTTCTTCTCCTGCTTGTGCAAACCTTGGCACTTGCCTTGTTGCTGTCGCAAAATGTGCATTTCCTTTTCCGCCTCTTCCTCCTTTTAGTATAAGTTCTTCTTGTCCTTCTTGTGAAAGGTCTGCAACTATTTTACCTGTTTCAGCGTCTTTTATTATTGTTCCAATTGGAACATTTATATATAAGTCTTCTCCTGATTTTCCATATCTATTGCTTCCACTTCCATTTTCTCCATTTTGTGCTTTGAATTTTTTTGTGTATCTAAAATCTATTAGTGTATTTGCATTTGGGTCGACTTTGAAGAAGATGCTTCCTCCTCTTCCTCCATCTCCTCCATCTGGTCCACCAGCAGCTACATATTTTTCTCTTCTAAATGTGATTGCTCCATCTCCACCATTTCCTGATTTTATTGTTATTTTTGCATAGTCTGTAAACATTTTTTCACTCCTTACTCTTCTTTTTGCTTAATATTCTTATTGTTGTTTTATCTTATTTAAAGTAGTCTAATTTCATTGCTTGTTTCACTTTTTTCATTGTTTCTTTGGCTGTTTCTCTTGCTTTTTCTGTTCCTTTTATTAATATCTCATCTACTAATTCAGGTCTTTCTTCATAATATTTCCTTTTTTGTCTCATTGGTTCTAATGTTTCATTTATGTTTTTTGCTAATTGCTTTTTACAAGCAACACAACCTCTTTTTCCTTCTCTACATTCTTGACATACTTTTTTACATTCTTCTTGTGTACTAAATAGGTTATGATAATATGATACCATACATATATCAGGATTTCCCAAATCGTCTTTTTTTATTCTATTTGGGTCTGTTACAGCACTCATTACCTTTTTATTTACTTCTTCTTCTATATCTGATAAGTATATAGCATTTCCTAATGATTTTCCCATTTTTTCATTTCCATCTAGTCCTTTTATTCTTTTTTCCTTTGATAGCACTGCTTCTGGTTCTATTAAGATTTCTCCATATATATTATTAAATTTTCTTACTATATCTCTACATTGTTCTATTAGTGGCAACTGGTCTTCTCCTACTGGTATTACTTCTCCTTCTAATGCTGTTATATCTGCTGCTTGGCTTACTGGATAACCTAAAAATCCATATGTTACACTTTCTCCAAATAATTCTTTCTTTTGCGCGATTTCTGTTTTTACTGTTGGATTTCTTTCAAGTCTTGCTATTGTTACTAAATTTGAATAAAATACTGTTAGTTCAGCGACTTCTGGTATCATTGATTGTATATATATTGTCGTTTTTTCTGGGTCTATTCCTACTGACAAATAGTCCATTACTACTTCTCTTACATTTCTTCTTACTTTTTCTGGATTGTTGAAATTGTCTGTTAATGCTTGAACATCTGCTACTAATATATATGGTTCATATTCTCCGCTTTCTTGCATTTTTACTCTATTTTTTAATGAACCGAAATAATGACCAATATGTAATTTCCCTGTTGGTCTATCTCCTGTTACTATTCTCTTTTTTTTCATTTTATTGTTTTCTCCTTTTTTGAATATTATATAATTATAATATGATTCAAATTTTTTCCATATATATTATAACACACTTTTATATAATTTCAAACACTTTTTCCTATTCAGTTGAAAAGACAGAGGAATCCCCTCTGCCTTTTGCTTCTTAGTCAACTTTCTTGTTTAGCCAAATATTCCTCTTTTCTTAATAGGAGGCTGTTCATTCATTGTCCTAGCTAATTTCTCAAGAAGTTCTCTTTGCTCTTTATTTAATTTTTTTGGAGTTTGAACTACAACTGTAAATATAAAGTTTCCTCTTGTTGATGAATTTAAAGATTTAAATCCTTTTTCTTTGATAGTGAATTTAGTTCCTGTTTGAGTTCCTTCTGGAATATTAAATTCTTCTTTACTTCCATCAACCATTGGTATCTCTAGTTTTGCTCCTAAAGTAGCTTGTGTAATTGTTACAGGAATTTCACACATAACAATATTTCCTTTTCTTGTATATATGTTACTTTTCTTTATTCTGACTGTTATGTATAAATCTCCTTTTGGCCCTCCTTTTTCACCTGGACCTCCTTCTCCTCTTAATACTACTGTTTGATTATCATCTATGCCTGCTGGAATTTTTACTCTTATTTTAGGTTGTTTTCTAACTGTTCCTTTGCCTTTACAATTATCACAAACATCTTTTATTATCTCTCCTGTTCCATGACATTGTGTACATGTTCTAGTTGTTTGCATTTGTCCTAAAATTGTTGTTTTTACTTCTTTTACTGTTCCTGAACCATTACATATAGGACATTTAGTTACAGATGTTCCTGGCTTTGCTCCTGTTCCGTGGCAAACATCACAAGTCTCAGGCCTTGTTATAATGATTTCTTTTTCCACTCCTAAAAATGCCTCCTCAAATGTAATATCTATATTCAAGTTTAAGTCTGCACCTTTTTTAGGGCCTCTATTTTGTTGACTTCTTCTTGCTCCTCCTCCAAAAAATGTAGAAAATATGTCTCCTAAATCTCCAAAATCAGAAAAACCATCAAAACCTGATGAACTATAAGAATAATAACCTCCTCCAAAAGGTCCTCCAGCACCACCGCCAAAACCTTGTGGGTCTACTGTTCCAAATTGGTCATACATTTTCCTTTTTTGAGGGTCTGATAAATTCTCATATGCTTCATTAACTTCCTTGAATTTTGCCTCTGCTTCTTCTTTTTTGTCTGGGTTTGCATCTGGATGATATTTTTTGGCAAGTTTTCTATATGCTTTTTTTAGTTCTTCATCTGTTGCAGTTTTACTTACACCTAAAACTTCATAATAATCTCTTTTATTTGCCATCTTTGTTTTTCTTTCCTTTCTAAAGTCCATTATAAATTGGATTAGAGAAAATTGTACATTATTAAACTAATCATTTTATTTGAAAGACAAGGAAACACACTTTTTGTATGTTACCTTGTTTTCTAATTTTATTTGATAATAACAATTTTTTCAATGTTTTAACTATTTGTCATCTTCAACTTTGTAATCTGCATCATATACATTCCCATCATTTCCATTATTTGCTTCTCCCTCTGCTGTAGCATTTGGGTCTGCTTCTCCATTTGGATTTGTAGCTTTGTATAATTGTTCAGACATTTCATAAAATACTTTGGTTAATTTTTCTGTTGCTTCTTTTATAGTTTCTGTATTGTTTGTCTCAAGAGCTTTTTTAGTGTTTTCTATCTCTGCTTCAACTTTTGCTTTTTCTTCTCCACTAATTTTATCTCCTAATTCTCCTAATGTTTTTTCACTATTATATACTAAACTTTCTGCATTGTTTTTAACTTCAATTTCTTCTTTTTTCTTCTTATCTTCTTCTGCATGTGCTTCTGCATCTTTTACAGCTTTTTCTATATCTTCATCTGTTAAGTTTGTTGATGCTGTAATTGAAACATTTTGTTCATTTCCTGTTGCCATATCTTTTGCTGATACATGTACTATACCATTTGCATCTATATCAAATGTTACTTCTATTTGTGGTACTCCTCTTGGTGCTGCTGGAATTCCTGTTAATTGGAATCTTCCTAATGTTTTATTATA
>JAAVXM010000014.1 GCA_022790575.1 Clostridia bacterium
CAAGAAGAGTTAGAAAAAATAAATATTAATTTTACTAATGAAAATGAACAAAATAAAATAACTAACTTATTCAGTCTACTAGATAAAAAAATAGAACTACAAAAACGAAAAATTGAAGCCCTTAAGATATATAAAACGGGATTGATTACTAAGTCTTTTAATTCTTTAAACTGCAATGAAAAACAAATAAAAGATATTGGTATCGTTATAACTGGAACAACTCCTTCTAAGGATAATCCAAATTATTGGCATAATGGAAATATTACTTGGGTAACTCCTTCCGATATTACTGAATCCAAAAATATATATTCTTCAAAAGTATGTTTGACTCAATTAGGATTAAGTGCTGGACGAGAACTTCCTAAAAACTCTCTGTTAATAACATGTATTGCTAGTATTGGAAAAAATGCTATTTTAAAAGTAGAAGGTTCTTGTAATCAACAGATTAATGCTATCATTCCTAATGATGACTGTGACATAGATTTTCTATATTATTTATTTGAACACAAAAAATCTTATATGCAATCAATAGCAGGTACATCTGCTACATCAATTATAAATAAATCTAACTTCGAAAAAATATTAGTAAAAATCCCTACTATTGATGTTCAAAAGAAAATATCAAAAACTCTATCTTTAATAGATAGTAAAATAGACTTACAAAATTGTTTACTGAGAAATCTAATTTCTTTCAAAAAGTATTTACTTCAACAAATGTTCATATAAAATGACTACACCATTTAAAGTGTAGTCATTTTTTCTATTTCAACTCTTTCAATCCTAATTCTTTAAGATATTTATTAAGTTCTTCTGTTACTTTTTTATCTTCTTCATCTATTTTTTCTAATTCAGCTTGAACAGCATCTAAGTCTATTTCTTCTTCCTCTTCAAAAGTATCTACATATCTTGGTATATTTAGATTATAATCGTTTTCCTTTATTTCTTCCATTGTAGCTAGATGAGAATATTTTTCTATTTCTTTTCTATCTTTATATGTATTTATAATTTTATCAACATCTTCATCTCTTAATCTATTTTGATTTTTCCCAGGTTCGAATTCTTTTGATGCATCTATAAATAATACATTATCACTTGTCCTACATTTTTTAAACACTAATATACAAGTTGGAATTGATGTTCCATAAAATATATTAGCTGGTAGTCCAATTACTGCGTCTAAATAGTTTTTCTCTTCTATTAGAAATTGTCTAATAGCGCCTTCACTTGCTCCTCTAAATAATACACCATGTGGTAAAACTACTGCCATTGTTCCATTATCATCTAATAAATAAATCATATGTTGTATAAATGCATAATCTGCTTTTGATTTTGGTGCTAATTTTCCATAGTTGCTAAATCTCTCATCATTTAGGAATTTTTCATCTGCTGACCATTGAGCTGAATATGGTGGATTTGCAACTATAGCTTGGAATCTCATCTTCATATGTTCTTCACAAGGATTTTCTAAAGTATCTCCATTATATATGTCAAATCTATTAAATGGTACTCTATGAAGTAGCATATTCATTCTAGCTAAGTTATATGTTGTACTAACTTTTTCTTGTCCATAAAATGCACTTACTTTTACATCTTTTTGTCTAGCAACTCTTAATAATAATGAACCAGAGCCACAAGTTGGATCATACACATTCTTTAGATCCTTTATTTCCATTGTTACTATTTTAGCAAGTATATTTGATACTTGTTGAGGTGTATAATATTCTCCTGCCTTTTTTCCTGCACTTGCTGCAAATTGACCAATTAAATATTCATATGCATCTCCTAGTACATCTATTTCTGTATCTTCGAAAGCAAAGTCTATATCATTAATTTTTTGCATTATTGTTCCAATTAATTTACTTCTTTCCTTTTCTCCTCTGCCTAATTTTGAAGAATTTAAATCCATATCTTCAAATAAATTTTCAAAATCATGTTGACTTGCGTTGCCTAAGGTAGATTCTGAAACTTTACTAATTGCTTTATTTAAAATTGATATATCAAAATTACCTGTTTCTATTAATTTTATTAAATTGGAAAATAAGTACTCTGGCTCTATTACATATCCTACATCACTATCTTTTATTAAATCTTCTATTATAGCATCTCTATACTCTTCGTTTTTCCATGCTTCTTCATATGTCAGTTTATCTTGGTTTAATAGTTTACTTTCAATATAGCTTACTAATCTTTCTGATAAAAATCTATAAAATATTAGCCCTAGTATGTAATTCTTAAATTCAGAAGCATCCATTGTTCCTCTTAAATCGTTTGCCATGCTCCACAATTTAGAGTGTAACTCTGATTGCTGTTTGTTTTGCTTTTCTGCTACATCCATTTTTCATTCTCCTTCTACTTGAATTTATTTATTAAATTCTCTATAAATTCTTTGACCTGCTTTGTTATATTAACTTTTTCTATTAACGGTTTGTCTATTTTTTCTTTTATTTTTCCAGTATCTAAGATTCCAGAGTATTCATATTCCCCTATAATATCATTTAATAGATCAATATCAATATCATATTTTTTTGCAATGTCTTCTATTTCTTTTTTTCTGTGCTCATCCATGAAGTTATAGTAATTTTCCTCTACTGAGTCGTATTCATTAAGTGTTGGTATTATTTTATTTAAGAATTCTCTAATTAAATCAGATTTTAATCTTAAGTCTTTATTATCTGCATTTTCTAATTTATTCAAAATTTCTTTTATATCTTTATCAGTTTGTTCTTTATTGGCTAAGTCAATTGATTTCATTAGGTTTAATATATAATCAACATTTATTTTATCTGTATACATTAATTCTAATTCAAAATCTATATCATTTAGTATGCTGACTTTATTTTGTGCTTCTTTTCCAGTAGCTAAATCTAGATATTTACTTTTATAATCTAAATACTCTTGATGTGATATTCCAACCTCTTCTTCAGTAAACTTGAACTCTCTAAATATTCTAAGTTTAATTAATATTTTTGTTAATTCTCTAAATATAACTATAAACTTTTTCTTTTCTTCTTCAGATTGAATTTTATCTACAAATTCTACTGTTGGAACAACTTCTTTTAATTGTTTTACAACTTCTATAAATTTTTCTTTATAATATTCATATGGTTTTAATAATACCTCATCTGGATCACTTGTATCAGAAAAAATCCTTATTGCATTATCTACTGCTTTTTTAGTTGTTCTGAAACTTACTATATTTCCTTGTGTTTTTGTTGCTTTCTCTACTCTATTCGTTCTTGAAAAAGCTTGTATTAAATCATGATACTTTAAAGATTTATCTACATACAATGTATTTAGCTTTTTACTATCAAATCCTGTTAAAAACATATTTACTACAATTAGAATATCAATTTCTGCATTTTTCACTCTTTTAGAGACATCCTTAAAATATCCATCAAATGTGTTGATTGAATAATTTGTTTCAAACATTTTATTATAATCTTTTATTATTCTTTCTAGACTTTGACATGAAAGTTCATCTTTCCCTTCATAATCTTCATTTGGTCCATATGTAAATATTGCTGCAATTTTTAAATCTGTTTTCTTTGCTTTAAAACAATCATAATATTTTATTAATTGTGGAATACTTGATGTTGCAAATATAGCAGTATATGTCATATCATTTGTCTTTAATGGATGCATTGTGAGTATTCCTTCTGTAATGTTCTCGATTCTCTCATCTGCCATATATGCTTCTTCAGTATTTATTCCTTCAACTTCTACATAATCAATATTATCTAAATTAGCATCTATCGTTTTATAGTAATCAACTGAAAATCCTAGCACATTTCCATCATTTATTGCATCTTTAAGTAGATATTTGTGTAAACATTTTTCAAAAATATCTGCAGTTGTTCTTCCATCTTGGCTTTTGTTATCAGGAAATCTTGGTGTTCCTGTAAATCCAAAGTATTGAGCTTTATTAAAATGCATTTTTATAGCTTTATGCATATCTCCAAATTGACTTCTATGGCACTCATCTATAATAAATACAACCTTCTCATCTCGGTATTTTTCCATCAGTTCTGCATATCTTGGATTATTAATAGCATTTGCCATTTTTTGAATAGTAGTAATTATTAGTGGTTTCGATGAATCTTCAATATTCTTTACTAATTTATATGTACTATTTGTAAAGTCTACAGAACCTGGCTCAAATTTATTAAATTCATCAAATGTTTGTGTATCTAAATCTTTTCTATCTACTAAGAAAAACACTTGTTTGATGTCTGGTTCATTTGCTAAGATTTGACTTGCCTTAAATGATGTTAATGTTTTTCCCGAACCTGTCGTGTGCCATATATATCCATTATTGTTTGTTTCTTTAGCCTGATTTACTAATGATTCTACTGCATATACTTGGTATGGTCTCATTACCATTAGTTGCTTATCAGTTTCATTTATTACCATATATCTAGCAATCATCTTAGATACAAAACATTTTTCTAAGAAACACATTGAAAATTCACTTAAGTTGCTAATTCTATTATTTATTTCATCTGTCCAGAAAAATGTATACCCAAAGTTTATTTCTCCATCTGTATTAGCAAAATATTTTGTATTTACTCCATTACTTACAACATATATTTGAATAAATTTATATAATTCTTTATATGATGTTCTTCTATATCTTTCAATTTGATTTACTGCCTCTTTTAGTGTTTTTCCTCTTGCTTTCAATTCTATTTGAATTAGAGGTAATCCGTTAATGAATAGTGTTACATCATATCTTGTTTCTTTTTCACCTGTAATACTTGTTATCTGCTTTGAAACTTGATATATATTTTTGCACCATTGCCTTGTGTTAAATAATTCAATATATATCTTTTCTCCATTGTCTCTTTCTATGCATTGCTTCTCTCTTAAAATTTTGCTACTAGCAAAAACACCTTTACCAGTAATCATTGTATATAATTTATCAAATTCTCTATTTGATAATTCTTTTCCTTTTAATTCTTCTTTATTATGAGCATTTACTTGTTTTCTAAAATTTTCTTTTACATCATCTATATTATTTAAGCTAATTCTTGTATAACCTAATAGTTCTAGATGTTTTATTAGTTTTTCTTCAAGTATTGCCTCACTTTCGTATTCTTTAGACATATATTATCCCCCACAAATATAATAGCTTTATTTAATAATAATTTTCCAAAATTATTTTATCATAAAATTATAAAACATTCTACATTTTGTACTGTTTTTTTACATTTATCTCCATTTTAATTTTTCCAAAAGAAATTATCATAAGGATACCCTGCCTCAATATATTTCTCAGTTAACTCCATCTTATACTTTTCTAGTAATTCTAAATACTTATGTTTAAATGCATTTTTGCAAATCCATTCAACTCCGTCTTTAGAAATTACAACTTTATTATCATCTAAAAATTTATATTCTCCTAATCCATTATTGCACATCTTTTTAATTGCTTTTCTAACAGTAATATCTTCTCTATTAAAATATCTACATAGCTGTTTTATATCCATATCTTCATTCCAGTAATTTTCATTATGATCTACTTTTAACAATTCCTCATATTGTTTTATTCTAAGTTTGAAAAAATCTATATCAGCATCTAATAAAGATTTTTCTTTTTGAAAATAGACTTGAGTTAGCCAGTAATATCCTTCTACTAAAACAAAATATTTCCTACTTTTGATTTTTTCACTTCTCCATCTACATTTTGGATGTTTTTTTATCATTATATCTACAGCTCTTCTTAAATCTAATTCTGATATTTCTTTACCATTTTTAGTTGTTATCCCCAATATATGTAATCTCTC
>JAAVXM010000015.1 GCA_022790575.1 Clostridia bacterium
ACTATATACATACCTTATAAGGATAAGGAAGGAAAAGAAAATTATGAAATAAAAACTAAGAATAACAAAAAGACAACCTATACAAAATTTTATGTAGAAGCAATCGAAATAACGAACAAAGAAATAACAGGATTAGTAATTAAGAATAATAAAAATAAAAGAGTGTTTTTGTATAAAAAGCAGGTGGATAAATGATAGGGACAATAAAGCAAGTAATGGCATGGTTACTAAAACAAGATGATAAAAAACTTTATGAAGTTAAAGAAAAGAAATCTAGCAGAAGTTTGCAACAAAATAAATTACTGTGGAAGTTAATAGATAAAATAGCCAAAAATCAAAAACAAGATGATATGGAAGTATATTGTGCATTATTGGAAAGGGCAAATGCATTGTCTGATTATATTATAACAGCAACAGAAATGGAAGATGCACTAAGAAAGACATTTAGAGGTGTTAAATTTATGCGAAAACAAGTTGTAAACAACAAAGAATGCAACATATATAAAGTATATCTTCGGTAGTTCAAAAATGAATACAAAGGAAATGACAGAATTATTAGAAATAGCATTTCAAATGTGTAGTGAACTTCAAATACCAACATTGGAATATTGAAAGGAAATGGAAATGAACATAGTAACAGATTTAAGTAAAAGTTTTAATCCTTATCCTAAAACAAAAGTAGAAAAGAAAAAACAGACTACAAAAATAAAGCAAAAGAGTAGCAAACTAGCTAAAAAGGAAAGAAACAGATTTAGCATATTACAAAAAGACAATACAAAATGTTTTGTATGTGGAAAACAAACAAAACTGGACAAGCACGAAGCATTTGGAGGCTCAAATAGACAAAAAAGTATGGAATGGGGATTAGTATGTTACTTATGTAGAAAATGCCACCAAAAAGCAGATACAGACAAAACAATAAGAGATTACTTGCACGATTTTGCAAGACAAAAGTTTATAAAAAAATATGATAAAGAAAAATTCTTAAAAGAGTTTGGAAAAAATTATAAAAAATAGGAGGAAATGAGAAATGGAAAATGATAAAAAAGTAGTTTTAATTGCAGGAATAATAAATGCAACAGGGAGAAATCTTTTTTGGAAAAATGAAAATGGATTAGATATAAATGTTGGAGATTATGCAACAGTAGAAAATATGAATGGATATGACTTAATAAAAGTAACAGGAAAAATAGAAACAACAGAGAAAAATGCTAGTAAATTTTCTAATACCAAATATTACAATATGAAAAAAGTCACAAGAGTGATAGTAAAAGAATTAATAGAAATTTAAGCAACTAGGGTAGAGACACAATATTCTACCCTAATTTTACGAAAGGAGAAAGAAATATGGAAGGCTGGATAAGTATACATAGACAATTACAAGAGCATTGGATTTGGAAAAGCAAAGAGCCTTTCGATAAAAGAAGTGCGTGGATTGATTTATTAATGTTAGTAAACCACAAGAAAGAAAAAATAGAATTTGACAAAGGATTTATCGAGGTAGAGAGAGGTCAAAAAATAACATCTTTAGAAAAATTAGCAAAGAGATGGAAGTGGTCAAGGCACAAAGTAAGTGATTATTTAAACCAATTAGAACAGGACAAGATGTTGGTACAGGTAAGGGACAACAAAAAAACACTTGTAAGCATTGAAAACTACAACAAATATCAAGTGCCAGAAAAATTTTTGGACATGTCCGTGGACATGCAAAAGGTACGGTCAAGGACAGGTCACGGACACAAACAATAATGATAATAATATTTATTTTACTTTGTTTAATAAATATAAAGAGCAAATCGAAAAAGAACCGCATCGAGTAGTACAAATAATATCAGCTATGAAAAACAGTGCAGATTATGAACTATTGACTTTAGAAGAACAGGACAAGATATTCTATGACCTAATGAGCATAGACAAGAAAATCAGGTAAAGGAGAGTGAAAACAAATGAGAAGACAAATAAAAAAGACAGTATATAAAATATTGCAAGAAGAGCCATATTCACGCGAAAACGACGGCTATTTGATTATGCGAGTAATACAAGAGTTAGAACCTGTGATGTTTAAAAACAATTTCGAAGAGGTGATGCAGAATTTGCAGTTTAGGGGAATTAGTTTCGAAGGCATAACAAGAGCAAGGCGAAAGTTTTTTGAGGAAAATCCGAATTTAAAAATTAAAAAAACAGAAATAGCAAGGCGAAAGAAAGAAGAGGAATACTTTTTAGAATACGGAAATCACATTCCGAAAATATAATGGAGGAAATTATGATAATAGTTAGCCAAAACAGAAGGGATATAATAAATTATGATTTTACGCAGCGAATAGGATTAGACAGAGAAAGCAATTTTACAAGCATAAATGCTTATCAAAACGGAAATGCCAGTGCAGAGTGTATGGTGCTTGGTGTTTATGAAACAAAAGAAAGAGCAAAAGAGGTTTTACAAGAAATAGTAGGAAAATATAAACAATACAATTTAGACAATAATAAAGCACTTCCAAAAGTCTATGAAATGCCAAGGGAATAATTTATGAAATACAAAGAATTAACAGGAAAATGTAAAAATTGTGGAGGATGTATGAGGCTGGAAGATATTAATTTTAATCGGAATAGATGAATGTGAGTATGCAGATAAGCCAATACAGCAAATAAAAACAATATTAGGGATACAAGAAAGGATGGAAGTATGAAAGAATACGCTGTTTATAAAGGAGAAGAAATATTAGCGTTTGGAAGCGCTAAAGAAATTGCTAAGCAATTAAAAGTAAAAGAAAAAACGGTTTACTTTTGGTGTATGCCGTCGCATCGTAAAAGAAGTAAAAAGAATGCAAAGATTGCAATCAGATTGGAGGAATGCAATGAGTAAAGCAGATAATAAAGAATTAGAAGAAGCTCTAAAACATTAGAAGTAATAAAAGTAATAAAAGTAATTAAAAAAACTAAAAAGACCACAAGAAGAAAATAGAGATTTTAGAAGAATTACTGGAGGGAAAATAAAAACCTGCAAAGCGAAAGCTAAGCAGGAAAACCAGGATTGATAGTACCTAGTTTTTGGAGTCATGAGAATTAATATCCACCACATAAACAGAGTTTACATCTACAGACAAAACCCCCAATATGAAGGCTAAGTCGGGCGGAAAATCGGATGGTTCTAATTTCCGAACTGGAACTCCGAAAGCTTCTTCTAAATCTTTGCTGTAATCACTCATGTTTTGCTCCTCCTTGTACAAAAAATATGTTCAATAATAATTATAGCATATTTTACATAAAAATGCAAAAACTACACAAGAGGTGTAGAAAGTGCAAGACAAAGAAATAATACAGAAATGGCTAGAAGGATTAAGTAAAGAGCAATTAGCAAAGCAATATAAAAGACAATACAATATGCAAATTAAGATAATAAGAGCAGAAGTTAGAAATAGACATAGTCGGACGTTTTATAACAAACAAAGAGGCTCTAAGCAAAGTAGAGCAAGTAATATATAAATATTTAAGGAGGAAGTGAGAAGATGCTAAAAATAAAAAATGATGTAGATTTAAGAGAATTAGAAAAATTTAATTTTAAATACAAAGAAAATAAAAGGCTTCCTTATAATTCTGTATATGACTGGAATGATATGTTAGAAATTAAAGGAAGTAAAGAGCAAGTATATATAAAAGCTTTTGATGGACGCATGATAACAGTATATAGTACTTGTGGAATTGCCATTGATAAATTATACGATTTAATCCAAGCAGGTTTAGTAGAAAAAGTATAAATATTAAAAAAAGAAAAAAAAGTAGAATGTATATAATTGAGTGATTATATGTTTTATACTTTATCTAATCGTAAAAGAAATATGCAAATACTTAAAGCATAAGAAAGATATAGAAAGTGAGTGATACAAATGACAGACTTTTATAGCACGCAAAAAGAAATAACAAGGAAATATCAAGAGGAAGCGGACAAGTATAGAAAGATAAAAAAGCAAATAAAACAAGAAATAAAAAGGCATAGAGCATTAGAACAAACAACAGAAGATGAAAGTTATAAATTAGCACATAATATGACAGCAGATTTTTTAGAAGAACTGGAGGTGTGATATGGTAAACGTAGATTGCTTTGCTTACAAAGAAAGAGGAAAATATAGTGGCTGTAAAGCATTAAAAGAAATAAAATGTAAAGATTGTAAATTTTATAGAAATGATATAAACGAAGCAGATATAGAACGAGATATAAGAGAATATGCAAAAATACATAATAAGTAGAGGAGGTACTTATGACGAATGAAGAGTTAATAGAATTACTAAAAGAATATAAGCAGAATAAAGCTAAGTTAAATATAAAGCTAAAAGAATTAAAAACAGCTAGGATAAAATTAAAAGCTTGTGATGATATAGATATCAGTACAACAAGTTCATACGGTGAAAATCAAGACATACATAGTAAGAATAAGATAAGTAATAAAGTATTAAGCAAAGTAGAACAAAATGAGACTAGAAGACTAGAATTAGAAGCAGAAATAGAAAGCTTAGAAGAAATAGTAAGAGATTTGAGGAATAAAGTAGAAGCAGTTGAAGATAGACTGATTGGATTAAAATACAAAGAAAGAGAACTGTTAGTAGCTTATTATATAGATGGAAGAACAGCAGAAAATATCAGTAGAACATTATACTATGATATGTACCAAAGAAATTGTACACCAAGATATATTCAAAAAATAATAGAAAAAGCAACTAAGAAAATGATAAATATATAAGAGTTCATAAAAAGTTCGTAATATAGTACGTAGTATTATACAAATATATATAGTATAATAACAATAGTAGAATTGTCGCAGTTGGAGAGAAACCAGCTCAAGGCCCTAGCGACAAACATATACAATCCGAAGCTAGTTATAGAAATATAGCTAGTTTTTTAATTTGCAAAATTCACATAAAAGTGGTATAATAATAAATGAAGTAGCATAAAATTAAAAGAAATATGGTAGTAAATGCAACAAAAATAGGAAAAACGTACAAAAAAGTTAATAAAATATGAAAAAAGTGTTGATTTTTTAAAATAACTCTAGTATAATATGTAAGAAGAAATGAGAGAGTGAGACCTTTGTTGCTCGGATAAACTATTTAAGAGTGTAGCCTTGTTACTCATTTCAAGCGAGAATTTTTATAAAATTTTTCATTTGTATAACCTCCTTTCTTAAAAGATTGGAGGAATTAAAAATGACAAATTTATTATACTACGAGTTAGAAAAATAATCAACAAAATGTGACAAGTAAATACAGAAATTGAGAAAAGAGCTTATCAAGAAGGTAAGTTCTTTTTTTGTTAGTCATTAACACAATACTAGATATAAAAAGACAAGCCCCAAACTCTTTCGAGAATGGGGCTAATAGATAAGACCGATATAAATATCAGTTAAGAAGTGTAATTGCTTGTGGGAAAAGTAACCACAGCTTGTTCAAGTGATTCAGCAGCTTTCCTAAGAGCTTCAATTGTCTGCGTAGCATCAAGTTCAGACTGAATATCAAAGTGATTCCTTTGATTGTCAACAGTAACATTAATTATAAAAGTCGTTTTTTCCATAGCAATTCTCCTTTTCTATAGTGATTGGTACCATTATACCATAAATTAACATAAAAATCAAACGAGGTGAAAGCCTATGGAAACAATATACGAAACATACATAAGAACATTATGCAGTAACTGTAAAAACAGACAAACAAACTTATGCGAAATAAGAAAAGACATAAACGGAACATTAAAGTGCTGTTATTATATAAAAGACAAAGACACAGAAGGATACAAGAGAGAAGAGATAGTAACAGCAAAAAGAAAAAAGCCAATTATGAAATTAAATATATAGATAGAAGGTGAGAAAATGAGTAAAAGAACATTTAATACAAAAGAAGATTTTATAAATCAGTTTAGGAGATATATAGATAAATGTAAAGAACAAAAAGAATTGCCTAACATAGCTGGATTTTGTGTATATTGTGATATAAATAGAGATACTTTTTATGCACAAGAAAATTACTACTCCGACACATATAAAAAAGTAAATGACATTTTGGAGGATGCAACAATAAATTGCAAAGATATAAATGAAACATTTAAGATTTTCTATATGAAAAATAAGTTTGGATATAAAGACAAACAAGAAAACATTAACATAGAAACAAACTATGAGCAATATTTAAAAAAGGTTGAGCGGAGATGAGTATTAATACAAAATCTTATATAGAGAATTATATTAAGATACGAGATAAAAAAGGTAATGTAATACCATTAACACTAAATGAACCACAGTTAAAGTATTATAATGTAATTAAAAAATTACACGAACAAAGAAAGCCAATTAGGATAATAATACTAAAAGCTAGACAAATGGGATTTAGTACAGAGACAGAGGCTATTATTTTCAAGAATGTAGTTACGCATCATAACTATAACGCACGGAATAGTAGCACATAAAGAGCAAAGTACTACTAACCTTTTTGAAATGTCTAAAAGAATGTTAGAGTATTTACCAGATACAATAAAGCCAGAACAAAAGAAGTCTAATGCAAAAGAATTGGTATTCAATAATCAAAACGGAACAGGATTAGATAGTAAAATAAAATGTATGACAGCAGGAGGAAAAGGTATTGGTCGTTCTGACACTTTTACGGCATTACATTTAAGTGAGTTGGCGTTTTGGGAAGGCAATAAAAAAGAAATCATGACGGGTTTACTACAAGCAGTACCGAATACACCAGAAAGTATGATTATAATAGAAAGTACAGCTAATGGTTTTGAATATTTTAAGGATATGTGGGATAGAGCAGTTGCAGGAAAAAGTGACTTCTATCCTCTTTTTATTGGATGGAATGAGTTACAAGAGTATAGTATGCCTTATACAGGATTTGAATTAACGCAAGAGGAGAAGGTCTTACAAAAGCAATACAATTTAACACTAGACCAATTAACTTGGCGTAGATGGTGTATTGAGAATAACTGTTCTGGAGATATCAATCAGTTTAAACAAGAGTATCCTATATGTCCAGAAGAGGCATTCCTAAGCACAGGACAATGTTATTTTAACAAATTAAATATTATCAACAGAATTAACGAGGTACCAGAGCCAATAGCACAGGGAACTTTTAATTGTTACTATGATGGTACAAGGATAAGGGGACAAAAGTTTCAAGAAAGAGAAGATGGAAATATTAAGATATACAAATATCCAGAGAACAGAGTGCCATACGTTATTGGTGGAGATACGGCAGGAGAAGGAAGTGATTATTTTACAGCTCATGTAATTAACAATATAACAGGGGAACAAGTAGCTGTTTTAAAACAACAGTATAACGAGATTGAGTATGTAAAACAAATATATTGTCTAGGTATGTTTTATAATCAGGCTATGATTGGGTTAGAGAATAATTTTAGTACTTATCCTACACAGAAATTAACAGAACTTAATTATCCTAATCAATATGTCAGAAAGAAAGAGGATACTTATAATACAAAACATGAAAAGAGTTTTGGTTTTAAGACTACTAGTATTACAAGACCTTATATATTAGCACAATTACAGGAAATAGTGCATGATAATATAGAGGTTATTAATGATAAAGATACTTTAAGGGAAATGCTTACGTTTATTGTTAATGAAAATGGTAGAGCGGAAGCGGAAGTAGGTTATCATGACGATTTAGTTATGGCATTAGCTATAAGTTATTATATTAGAACACAGCAAGATATGAAAAAGACAGATAGAAATTCTAATTATATGGATATAGAGGAACAAATTAATAAAACATTTGAATTTGAAGATAATGTAGAAGAGGACTATGGAGACGATATAGTTCCTTTTTAGTTTGGAGGAAATTATGAACTTAATATACACAATTTTGAATATATGTTGTTTGGTATTTGGGTTTTATTTTGGTTTTAAAATTGGGAAGGATAAAGAAATTCCAGAGGTACCAAAAGGAATGATACATCCAATTGAAACAATAAAAGAACACAAGAAGGAAAAAAGTGACGAAAAAGAACAAGACGAAAAGCTAAAAGAATTACAGCAAGATTTAGAAGAGTTAGATGCTTATGATGCTGGAATTATATAGTTGGAGGTAAAAATGAAAAAGCAAGAACAAAATATTACAACCGTTTGGGAAGAGTATCAAA
>JAAVXM010000076.1 GCA_022790575.1 Clostridia bacterium
TCGGGCTTAGTTGACGTAGAAAAAGCACATACTGCTATTGCTCTATACCAAGAATTACAAAAACCAATTTGCATCCTCACATATAATGAGATACAAGCAAAGAAGTTATGCGAAGATATGAAAAAGTTTGGACAGCAAGCTTGGTATTTTCCTAAAAGAGAAATTGCGGCATATGATTATGTGGCACAAAGTAAAGACTTGCCATATGAAAGAATTGCTGTTTTAAACCAAATGATTTTAGCAAAGCAAGAAAAAAGACCAATCATAGTTGTGACGACTATTGAAGCGGTTATGCAGAATATGATTTCTAAACAAGAACTATACCAAGATATGGTAGAGTTTGCAGTAGGAAAACCGTATTCTTTAGAAAAGTTAAAAACTACTCTAGTGGAATTAGGCTATGAAAGAAATGAACTAGTAGAGAATAAAGGGCAGTTTTCTATTCGTGGTGGCATTTTAGATGTAGGATTATCAGAAAATATCGGAGTAAGAATTGAATTTTGGGGAGATGAAGTAGACTCTATTCGTTACTTCAAACTTTCTTCACAAAGGTCAACAGAAATGCTAAAAACGATAACCATTTTTCCAGCACATGAGTTATTAGTAAAAGATGTAAAACAAGCAGTAAGTAAAATAAAGGAAAAATATCCAGAAGAAAAAGAGGATATAGAACTAATTGAACAAGGCAGTTACACTAGCAAAATTGATAAATACTTTAATCAGTTTTATGAAAAGCAAGAAAATTTTTTAAACTATTTATCAGAAGAATATTTACTCCTATTAGACGAAAATTCTAAAATAAGTCAAAGACAAGAAAATATTATTTTAGATAATAACCATTTAATGGATTCTTTAATTGAAAAAGAAAGATTTGTACCAGAAGCAATTCAAAATATGAGTGATTTTGAATATAACTTAGAGCAAAATGATATTTTAAAGAATATGACAAAATTTTATTTTGATACAAGAGAAATTCACTTCCATAGTTTAGAAATAGAAATGCTACTTTCAGATTTGAAAGTTTATCAAAAAGAAAAGAAGAAGGTTATTCTACTAGCTGGAAATGAATTGAGTAGCAAAAAAGTATGTAATATTCTAAAAGAACATGAAATGAACTATCGCTATGCAGCAAACTTACAAGCAAATGAACCAAAAAAGGAGAGCACAGAAAAGTCAGAAAACGAAATAGCTACATGTGAAAATATAAAACAAGGAGAAATTCTGGTTACTTTAGGCGGCTTATCTAGTGGTTTTGAGAATACAGATATTAGCTTGGTTGTTATCAGTATGGAGGGAAGCTTTGAAGTACAGCCTAAAAGAAAGAAACTAACCAATAA
>JAAVXM010000016.1 GCA_022790575.1 Clostridia bacterium
CACTATAATCTGTTCCAACTCTAGCAACTATTTTAGTTGTATCTCCTATATTTCCTACTGCTGTTACATTCCCATTTGAGTCTACTGTTGCTACTGCTGCATTTTCTGTACTCCATTTGACATCTCCATTTACATCTTTCGATTTTATTACCTTTAAAGTTTTGCTCTCGTTTTTTAACAATCTCAATTGACTTTTATCTAATACTATTCCCTTTATCTCTACTACTCTTCCATCTTCTGTTATTAGATACATATAATCTTTTTCCGTCACTATCCATGGTAATCCTTCATTCTCTCCACTTTTATCAATATTTTCTGCTGGGATTTTCGCACTATTTTTTAGTTCACTATCCAACTTTCCTAAATCTATTCTTGTTCCATCTTCATTTATTCTTGACGCTGTTACTGCTAACTTTACTTTTTCCTCAAACTCTGCCTTCGATGAATTATTTTTTGCATTTTGTGCTTGACTTATTATTCCATTCTCTCCTGTTAGCATAGATATACTTACCCCTGCTAATATAAAAAGAACAATAAGTGTGACTACCAAAGCTATTAGAGTTATTCCTCTTCTTTCTGCTACTTTTTCCTTCCTTTCATTCACTTTCTTAACTTTATACATTCGTATCACTCTATCCTTCCATTCTTCTTTTGTGTACTTTCTTACCATTTGAATTAAAATATACTAAAAATTAATATATTCAAGACAAAAAATCTTAAAAAAGCCTTTAACAGACAAAATAAAATTGTTTAAATACTATCCTTGACTTTTTAAATATTATCTGTTATTATTATAGCGTTAAAAATAAAAGTAATTAACACAATCATAGGAGGTATATACAAATGTCAAAATCTTTAAAATTAGTTTTAGTTTTTTTAGTAACAATATTATTAGTTTTTAATAGTAGCACTATATTTGCAGCAGTTGATATGAATTTGAATAGTAATAATAATACTTCAAATAACAATAGAAGCACTACAAGCAACAATACATCAAATAACAATGCTTCAAATAATAATACAAACGACAATGCCCCATCTATTAATTCAGATAATAATGTTAATGACAATTTAGATGAAAATAATTCTACATCTACTACAGATAATGAAAATATTGGTAATCAATCTTCTGAAAGTTCTTCATCAACTAATACACAATCTGGTTCTAACACTTCTACATTGTCATCAACAGTTACTACTTCTGATTTTAATTTGGAACTAACTAATATTTTAACAATTTGCTTAATAGTAGTTGGAACTTTATTAATTTTATTAGGTATAGCAATTTTAATTAGATTAAAAAGATAAATTACATATTAAACAGAAAAGCGGTCGAAATAAAGGCTGCTTTTTTGCAGCCTTTATTTTTGTTATAGTTCTGGTTCTTCTTGTTCTTTTTGTTTTTGTCTCTTAATAGCTTTTTCTCTTGTTTTAATTACTCCTCTTTCATATTTGCTCTGTTTATTAGGTTTTAAACCTGTGAATTTACTTTGTAATATGTTATTTATCTCATTTAACATAACTCTATCTCCCACATTTCCTAAGGCTTCTATTTCTATCATAGTATCTTCAGCCTGTTCATTTTGCATAACATGATTTATGTATCTTGTATTATCAAATGAGAAACATACTTGTACTCCATTTTTTTCTAATACAATATCCCTTCTTTGAGTAACAGCATTTAATAATGGTCTAGGTAAAATTTCTCCTAAATCAACATCAATATTCTTCTCTCCCATTTTTTCTTTTAATTCATCTATTGAATTACTATCTAACTCTATTTCAATTTCTTCTCTTGATGAATACACCTCTCCTACAGTTGTTGGCATTTTATATGTTGCTTTGTATCTTTGTCCTCCATCTTGAGTCAACTTTCTAATTCTTAAAGAACCTCCTCTTGTTATTAATGAAAGGTCTTTCGTATCATAGTATTCATCATCATTTTCCTTACTTTTTGTCTTTACTACATTAAATCCATTTTCCAATAGTATCTCTAGTATATTCTCTTGAGTAATGCATTGATTTTCATCAATAATATATTTTAATTCGAATTCTTCTGGTTTTTTATTTAATTCATTTATCATATTTCTAATTTCCTCTCTATATGGTTCAAATTCTTTATCAGTCATTCCCAATTCTATTCTAAGAAGTTCAGGATTAAAAGCCAATTCATCTTTTTCTAAATATTCTTCTGTTCTTATCAAATGAGGTGTTGCCTCTGATAAATCTTTATGTACATTTCCAAAGTTTATTCTCAGTGATTCTTCTTGTTTATATAGTCTTGTTTTTGAATGAATACTTAATATAGAAAGAGTATCTGAAAAATCTCTATCTGGAAATATTCTTTTCAATCTTTGTTTCAACACTTCTGAATTAGAACCATTTTCTAAATCTTCAAAATCAGAAAGTACTTTTGGCATATCTGCTAAATATTTTAATAAATGGTCAGTTGAACTCCTTTTTATAGTCTCAAAAGCTTCCATGAATTGTTTGTCTGTCATCCCCAGAAAGTCCTCTAATGAAATATCTTCTGGTTTCATAGCTACCATTTTAAAAGCCTCTGGCAATTTCTCATCAACTGATTTAGGAACTTCTTTATATCTATTAAGAATCTCTAATAATACTTGTTCTAATATCTCAGATGCTCTTGAAAAATATACATCCCTGTATCTTTGAAAACGTTCAATTAGTACTGTTTCTATAGTGGTTAAACCTTTCCTATCAACTAGTAATTCATATTCTTGATTATTATTTACACTAATCCCTAGTGATTGTATTAAATTCTTATGACTTATTGCAGATAAAAGACCTGCATGATAAGAGTCACGAACTAAATAGTCAAGTCTATCTGCATCTAATTGATGTGATATTAGTGATTTTAACAATTTTGTAAAACTACCTTTTGTGTCCTCTTTTCCTTTATCCTCGTCTATCTCAGCAATATAACTTGCAATTCTTTTTAGTTTTGTTTCTCCATATATTGAAGTTAATAAATGGTTTACTTCTGTATCTCCTAGCAAAATATCTGTAGTTCTTTTCTCATGTGAATATTCTGTTATTTTTTCAAATGTATGTGAAAATGGCCCATGTCCTATATCATGTAATAACATTGAACATAAAGCCATGTCTTTTTCATCTTTAGAAATAAAAATATCATATCTTTTTAGCTCTTTCTCTAAATGTTCAATAATTTGTGACATAACATAAAAAGCTCCAACGCTATGACTTAATCTTTCGTTATTTATTAAACCTGGGTAATCATAATATGAGAAACCATTTTGTGTAATATCTCCCAATCTTTGCATTTCTTTTGTTAAAATAATTTCTGTAAATGGCCAACTAATTTCTATCTCACCATATATTGGGTCTTGTACTAACATAGCTTTTCCATCATCTTTTAATTCATACACAAATGCCATTTTTCTACCCCTTTCTTTTTAAGTAAACAAATTATAACATCTTTATTAATTTTTTTCAATATATTGTTTAATAAAAACAGGATAAAGACATGAAAAAAATTTTGCAAGCCTGAAAATAATATAAAAATCAACTAAAAGTACTGTTCAATATGTAAAAATTACGATATAATATCTTTGAAATGGAGCAAAAGAAGAAATGAAAATTAAAGAAATAGAAATATCAAAATTAAAAG
>JAAVXM010000017.1 GCA_022790575.1 Clostridia bacterium
GAAGGTAAATATGCACATGTAAGATTACCATCAGGAGAAATGAGATTAATATTAGCAAAATGTAGAGCTACAATAGGAACTGTTGGAAATGCAGACCATGAAAATGTTAAATTAGGAAAAGAAGGAAAAACAAGACATTTAGGAATAAGACCAACTGTTAGAGGTTCTGTAATGAACCCAGTAGATCACCCTCATGGTGGTGGTGAAGGTAAAGCTCCAATAGGACATTCAGGACCAATGACACCTTGGGGTAAACCAGCACTAGGATATAAGACAAGAGATTCTAAAAAGAAATCAAACAAATTTATAGTAAAGAGAAGAAAATAGGATAGGAGGAAAATCAGATGTCAAGATCAATTAAGAAGAAACCTTTCATAGCTCCAGAAATATTAAAAAGAGTTGAAGCTATGAATGAAAGTGGAAATAAAGAAGTAATAAAGACATGGTCAAGAGCTTCAACAATATATCCAGAAATGATAGGACATACAATCGCTGTTCATGATGGTAGAAAACATGTGCCAGTGTATATTACAGAAGAAATGATAGGTCATAAATTAGGTGAGTTTGCTCCTACAAGAACATTCAAAGGTCATGCAGGAGAAAAGACTACAAAAAAATAGTAAATTAAGGAGGGAATTGTAGTGGAAGAAACAGCAATAATGGAAGCAAAAGCAACATTAAGATACTCAAGAATATCTGCAAGAAAAGTTAAGATTGTAGCAGATTTAATAAGAGGGAAAAATGTTGATGAAGCTTTAGCAATAGTAAAATTTACACCAAAAGCATCATCAGAAATAATCGAGAAACTATTAAAATCAGCAATAGCAAATGCTGAAAACAATCACGGAATGAAACATGAAAATTTATATGTTGCTGAAATATATGCAAATCAAGGTCCAACATTAAAAAGAATAAGACCTGCTGCAAAAGGTTCAGCAGTTAGAATAAGAAAGAGAACAAGTCATATAACAATCATTTTAAGAGAAAAGGAGGCATAAGTAAGAATGGGACAAAAAGTACATCCTACAGGAGTTAGAGTAGGTATAATAAAAGATTGGAATGCTAAATGGTATGCAGATTCAAAAAATTTCGCAGATTATTTAGTTGAAGATCAAAAAATCCGTAAATTTTTAAAGAAAAAATTATATACAGCTGGAGTTTCAAAAATCGAAATTGAAAGAACAGCAAAGTTTGTAAAAGTTAATGTTTATGCAGCTAAACCAGGAATTATAATTGGAAAAGGTGGAGCTGGTGCTGAAACATTAAAAGCAGAAGTAACAAAATTAATTGGAAAAGATGTTAACATCAATATAGTTGAAGTTAAAGCAATAGACACTGATGCACAATTAGTTGCTGAAAATATTGCAGGGCAATTAGAAAGAAGAATTTCATTTAGAAAAGCGATGAAACAATGTATGCAAAAGTCTATGAAATCAGGTGCTTTAGGAATAAAAACAGCAGTATCTGGAAGATTAGGTGGAGCTGATATGGCTAGAACAGAATTTTATAAAGAAGGAACAATTCCATTACAAACTTTAAGAGCTGATATTGATTATGGATTTGCAGAAGCAGATACAACATATGGTAAAATCGGTGTTAAAGTATGGATTTATAAAGGTGAAGTTCTTCCAACTAAAAAAGTGGAAGGAGGAGACAAATAATGCCATTAATGCCTAAAAAAACAAAATATAGAAAAATGCAAAAAGGTAGAAATAGAGGAAAAGCAACAAGAGGAAATACAGTAACAGATGGAGAATACGGAATACAAGCAGTAGAAGCTGGTTTGATTAGAGGAAATCAAATCGAAGCAGCACGTATTGCTGCAACACGTTATACAAAAAGAGGTGGAAAAGTTTGGATTAAAATATTTCCAGACAAACCAATAACACAAAAACCAGCTGGAACCCGTGGTGGTAAAGGTAAAGGTAATGTTGAGTATTGGGTAGCAGTTGTAAAACCAGGTAGAGTTATGTTTGAAATAGCAGGAGTTCCTGAAGAAACAGCTAGAGAAGCCTTGAGATTAGCTATGAATAAGTTACCTATAAAAACTAAATTTGTAGCAAAAGAAAATGTTAACAAGGTGGGTGATAGTGATGAAGATAAATAAAATAAGAGAAATGTCTTCACCAGAATTAGAAAAGGAATTAGGTGAACTAAAAACAGAATTATTCAAATTAAAATTTAGTTTAGCTACAAATGGATTAGATAACCCAATGAAAATAAAAGAGGTTAGAAAAGATATAGCTAAAATAAATACAGTATTAACAGAAAGAAAAATTGCTGAAAAAGAAATAAAGGCTTAATATAGTGTATTCAAAGAAAAAAGGAGGTTAAGTCAATGGAAGAAAGAAATCTTCGCAAGGTTATGGTTGGAACTGTTTCATCTGACAAAATGGATAAAACAGTAGTTGTTTCTGTAGAAACAAGTGTAAGCCATAAAATGTATGGAAAGACTGTAAAAAGAACATACAAACTAAAGGCACATGATGAAGATAATAAATGTGAAATAGGAGATAAAGTAAAAGTAATGGAAACTAGACCACTTTCTAAAGATAAGAGATGGAGAGTAGTTGAAATTCTTGAAAAAGGAGGAAAATAAATCATGATACAACAACAATCAATATTAAAAGTTGCTGATAATACTGGAGCTAAAGAAATTATGTGTATCAGATGTATGGGTGGTTCATTTATGAAAACAGCTAATATCGGTGATGTTATAATTGCATCTGTTAAAACAGCAACACCAGGTGGCGTTGTTAAAAAAGGTGATGTAGTTAAAGCTGTTATTGTAAGAACTAAAAAAGGATTAAGAAGACCAGATGGTTCTTATGTAAAATTTGACGAAAATGCAGCTGTTATAATAAAAGATGATAAAACACCAAAAGGAACTCGTATATTTGGACCAGTTGCAAGAGAATTAAGAGAAAAGGATTATATGAAAATTTTATCATTAGCGCCAGAAGTTCTATAAAACAAATTATAATTCATTATAGAAAATTAAAGATAGAAGAAAAGGAGGCAAACTTTGATGAGAATTAAAAGAGGAGATACAGTTCAAGTTTTAGCTGGAAACGACAAAGGTAAAACTGGAGAAGTATTACAAGTTATACCTAAAGACTCAAAAGTAGTTGTAAAAGGTGTAAATGTTAGAAAAAAACATATCAAACCTAGAAAACAGGGTGAAGAAGGTGGAATAATCCCAATTGAATGTGCAATAGATAGCTCAAAAGTTAATGTAGTATGTTCAAAATGTGGAAAAACAACTAGAGTTGAATACAAAATAGAAAAAGATAAAAAAGTTCGTATTTGTAAAAAATGTGGAGCAGTAATAAAATAGAAAGGAGGAATAACTAAACATGGAAAAACTAAGAGAACAATATGTAAAAGAAGTAATTCCAGCATTAATGAAAAAATTTGAATATAAATCAGTTATGCAAGTTCCAAAACTTGATAAAATAGTTATAAATATAGGATTAGGAGATATAAAAGAAAACCCTAAGGCATTAGAAAATGCCATGAATGATTTAGTGCAAATCACAGGTCAAAAACCTATGATAACAAAAGCTAAAAAATCAATCGCAGCATTCAAATTAAGAGAAGGGTCAAACATTGGATGTAAGGTAACACTTAGAGCAGATAAGATGTATGACTTTGCATATAAATTATTTAATGTAGCTTTACCAAGAGTAAGAGACTTTAGAGGTGTATCTGAAAATTCTTTTGATGGAAGAGGAAATTACTCAATGGGTATTAAAGAACAATTAATATTTCCAGAAATCGAATATGATAAAGTTGACAAATTAAGAGGAATGGATATCATATTTGTAACAACAGCTGAAACAGACGAAGAGGCAAAAGAACTATTAAAATTATTAGGAATGCCTTTTAAAGCATAATTTTAAGGAGGAGAAAATTAATGGCTAAGAAAGCGATGAAAATAAAACAAGCTAGACCACAAAAATACAAAACAAGAGAATATAACAGATGTAAAATTTGTGGTAGACCACATGCTTATATAAGAAAATATGGAATTTGCCGTGTATGTTTCAGAGAATTAGCACATAAGGGCGAGATTCCAGGTGTTAAGAAAGCAAGCTGGTAAAATCAAAAAAAGAAAAGGAGGAAAAGTAAATTGAATACTACAGATCCAATAGCAGATATGTTAACAAGAATAAGAAATGCTAACAGTGCTAAACATAAAACAGTTGATGTTCCATCTTCAAAAATGAAAACAGCAATAGCAGAGATTTTATTTAAAGAAGGATATATCAAATCATTTGAATTAATAAACAATGAAAATCAAGGAATGATTAGAATTACTCTAAAATATGATGAAAAAGGAACTAGAGTAATTGATGGAATAAAAAGAATAAGTAAACCAGGACTAAGAGTATATGCAGGTAAAGAAGAATTACCAAAAGTTTTAAATGGATTAGGAATTGCTATAATTTCTACATCAAAAGGTTTAAAAACAGACAAAGAAGCTAGAGAAGCAGGAATGGGCGGAGAAGTTTTAGCCTATGTATGGTAATTAAAAGCATTGCATATTAAGATGCTTAGCATTGTAAAGGAGGGAAAACAAAATGTCAAGAATAGGAAATAAGCCTATTACAGTACCAGCAGGAGTAGAAGTTAAATTAGATGGACAAAAAATAACTGTAAAAGGACCTAAAGGTACATTAGAAAAAGAATTACATAAAAATATTTCTGTATCAATGGATAATAATGTTATTACAGTTACAAGACCAAATGATGAAGCTTTAAATAGAAGCTTACATGGTTTAACAAGAACTTTAATAAATAATATGATAATTGGTGTTGAAAAAGAATTTTCAAGAGAACTACAAATTAATGGTGTAGGTTATAGAGTTCAAAAACAAGGAAACAATTTAAATTTAGTATTAGGATATTCTCATCCAGTAATATTTGAAGCACCAACAGGGATTACATTTGATGTTCCAAATCCAAATACTATTATAGTAAAAGGAATTGATAAAGAATTAGTTGGTCAAACAGCTGCTAATATCAGAACAAAAAGACCACCTGAAGTATATAGAGGTAAAGGTATTAAATATGCTGAAGAAGTTATTAGACGTAAAGTTGGAAAGACAGGTAAATAATTAATCTCAAGCAAATTTATGAAAGGAGAATAAAATGGTTAAGAAAACAGATAGAAAACTAGAAAGAAATAGAAGACATGCTAGAGTAAGAACTAAAATATCTGGAACAGCAGAAAGACCAAGATTATGTGTATATAGAAGTAATACAAATTTATATGCACAAATAATTGATGATGTTGCAGGAAATACATTAGTTCAAGCTTCAACTTTAGATAAAGAAGTTAAAAACAAAAAATCTAATATTGAAGCAGCTAAAGAAATTGGAGCTTTAATTGCTAAAAGAGCTACAGCTAAAAATATTAAAGAAGTAGTTTATGATAGAAGTGGTTATATATACCATGGAATTGTTAAAGAATTAGCAGAAGCTGCAAGAGCAGGTGGACTAGAATTCTAAACCTAAAGCAAAGAAGGAGGGAAAATATTAAAACCTATGGAAGAAAATAAAATGCCAGAATTAAAAGAAAAAGTAGTAGCTATAAATAGAGTAGCAAAAGTTGTAAAAGGTGGTAGAACATTTAGATTTAGTGCTGTAGTAATCGTTGGAGATGGTGCAGGACATGTAGGAATTGGAAATGGTAAAGCTGCTGAAGTACCAGATGCTATTAAAAAAGCTATTCAAGAAGCTAAAAAGAACTTAGTAGAAGTTCCAATTGTTGGAACAACAATACCTCATGAATATGTGGGGAAATTTGGTAGTGCAAAAGTTATGTTAAAACCAGCAAATGTTGGTACAGGGCTTATAACAGGAGGAAGTGTAAGACCAGTATTAGAACTTGCAGGATATAAAGATGTACGTACAAAAGTTATTGGTACAAATAACCCAAGAAACGTAGTATATGCAACTATTGAAGGACTTAAAAACATGAGAACAATTGAACAAGTAGCTAAAAAGAGAAATAAAAAAGTAGAAGACATATTATAGACACATATGACGCAAATCAAAGGGAGGTGCAAAAAAAATGAAATTAGGAGAATTAAAGCCAGCTGTTGAGAAAAAAGCTAGAAAAAGAGTTGGTCGTGGTACTGGTTCTGGACTAGGTAAAACATCAGGAAAAGGACATAAAGGACAAAAAGCTAGATCTGGTGGAGGAGTAAGAAGAGGATTCGAAGGTGGTCAAACACCATTATATAGAAGATTACCAAAAAGAGGATTTACAAATATTCATGCTAAAAACTATACAGAAGTAACACTAACAATGTTAAATAAATCAAAAGCAACAGATGTAACAGCAGAAACCTTAGTACAAGAAGGAATAATCGGAAAAATAAATGATGGAATAGTAGTTTTAGCAACAGGAAAATTAGACAAAAAACTAAATATCAAAGCAAAGAGATTTACTGCTACTGCTAAGGAAAAAATTGAAGCCCTAGGCGGAAAGGCAGAGGTGATTTAATTGTTTAAAACAATAAAAAATGCTTTAAAAACACCAGATGTTAGAAAAAGATTAATGTATACAGTAATATTAATAGTATTATTTAGATTAGGATGCTTTATTACTGTGCCAGGTGTAAACACAATTACATTAAATGAAGCTATGTCCACAAATGGAATAGCAGGCTTTATAGATTTAATCTCAGGAGGAGCTTTTTCAAGATTTTCAATATTTGCAATGTCAATAAGTCCATATATTACAGCATCAATTGTTGTACAATTATTGGCAATGATAATACCATCTTTGGAGAAATTAACTAAAGAAGGTGGAGAAGAAGGAAGAAAAAGAATAAATAGATATACAAAAATGATTACTGTGGTATTAGCTTTAGTTGAAGCAGTTGGTATCTATTTATCTTATAGAAGCTCAGGGGTATTTATAAACCCAGGATGGATAACAGGACTATTAGTAGTCTTATCATTAGTAGCTGGTACTTCTTTACTTATGTGGTTGGGTGAACAAATCACAAGTAAAGGAATTGGTAATGGTATATCAATAATTATCTTTATTGGTATTATATCAGGACTTCCAGCTGGAGTAACAACAATATGGAATTTAATATTCACAGCAACAGGATTTAGCACAGTAGGATTAATAACAGGATTAGGTATAATATTAGGAGCAATCTTATTAGTTGCAGGTGTTGTATTTGTACAACAAGCTGAAAGAAGAGTTCCTGTACAATATTCTAAAAAAGTTCAAGGAAGAAAAATGGTTGGAGCACAAAGTACTCATATACCACTTAAACTTGCAATGGCAGGTGTTATGCCAATAATATTTGCTTCATCTTTCATGACTTTCCCTGCAATGATAATTTCTATGTTTGTGCAAGACCCTGCAACATTGACTGGTTTCTGGTCAGGTGTATATAAATTCTCTATTGCTATATCTTCTTCAAGTGTTGGATGGGGATATTCATTAGCTAATGCATTAGTTTATCTATTATTAATATTAGGATTTACATTTTTCTATACTTATGCTACATTTAATCCAGCAGAAGTATCTAATAATATTAAGAAAAATGGTGGATTCATACCAGGTATTAGAGCTGGTAAGCCAACAACTGATTATTTGTCAGCTATAATAACAAAGTTAACAATTTTTGGAGGAGTGTTCTTAGCTATTATTGCTATTCTTCCAATGTTATTAAGATTTACTAATTTGAATGTTTCTTTTGGTGGAACTTCAATATTAATCGTTGTAGGTGTTGCACTTGAAACAGTACAACAATTAGAATCTCAACTAGTAATGAGACATTACAAAGGATTCTTAGAATAAATTGAATAAAAGATAGCACTTCGTATGAGGTGTTATTTTTTTGCCTCTTGGGTTTTATTTATAATGTTTTTATAAATTTGCATAGTTGCATGAAATATAAGCTTTTCTTTTCGCTTCTTGGTATTCCTACAAAACTATACAAATTCTATCTTGCCTTATGGTAATAGTTTGCTAAGCGAAAAGGACCCATAAGGCAAGATAGAATTTTTACTAGTTTTTCCGTTTACATTCGAAGCTCCTCTTAAAGCTTATATTTCAATCTTCTATGCTAAATTTATATTAAATACTTTTTTGATGAAATTTAGTAGTACAAAAAAGTTGTGCAATTTGAGAAAATATATTGTCAAATAATGAATATTATAATATAATGCAAATAGCATATGTTTTATTATTACATATAAAGTAATTATTTAATGTGAGTACAAGTTAAATAAAAAATGTATAAAAATAAAGTGTGAATACGAATAAATTTACTAAAAAAGAGAAACATAAGAAAAGGAAGGAAGAGATGAATTGATATGAATGAATTTTGTTGTGTGAAAAAGAAGAATAATAGAGAAAGAGGACAGCATGGAATAACGCTAATAGCATTAGTGGTCACACTTATAGTATTATTGATACTAGCAGGAACAAGTATAGCAATGTTAACAGGAGAGAATGGAATAATAAGTCAGGCGCAAAATGCAAAAAATAATTCAGTAAAAGCAGAAATAGAGGAGAAGATAAAGATAGCAGTAACAGCATCAAGAACAAATGAAGAGGTGAAAATCGATTTAGAAGAACTAGATAAAGAACTAAGAAATGAAGGATTTACAAATATAGAAAAAAAACGGACCAAATGAAGAATTGCCATGGCTAGTAAAGGAAAAAGGATATATATTTGAAATAAAGGAAGATGGAACAGTAGAGGAAAAAAGTGGAGTAACAATAAGTAAAAGTAGATTAAAACTATTAGTAGGAGGAGAATATAAATTAACAGCAAGTAAAACAGAAGATGTAAAAGGAGAAAAAATAACATGGAGTTCAAATAATACATCAGCAGTAACAGTAACTCAAGATGGGATAGTAAGAGCAGTAGGAAGTGTAGGAGATAAGGCGATAATAACAGTAGAAATAGGAGGACACAAAGATACATGTGAAGTAACAATAGTGTCAAAAGTAACAGGGATAAGTGCAGAGCCAATAGAGGTAGCAGTAGGAGGAACAAAGGGAATAGTAGTAAAAACAACACCAGCAGAGAATGTAGAAGATATAACATATAGTTATAGTAGTGGAGATACAAATAAAGTAACAGTAGATGCTAAAACAGGAAAAGTAACAGGAGTGTCATCAACAGCAACACCTGTAAGTGTAACAATAACAGGGACAAATGGCGAGGGGGAGCCAGTAACAGCAATATGTCAGGTAACAGTAAAGGTAAATATAAAAGACAATCCAACAGCAGAAGATATAGCAAAAAATCCAGAAATATATTATGGAAAAGTAGTAACAAATTATACAGCAGGAGGAGCAACATATAGAATATTCTTTGTGGATGAAGCAGGGAAATATGGAGAAAAAAATACAGTATATTTGAAGGCAGACTTTGAGACAAACAAAACAATAACATTAAATGATTATGCCAATTATAAACCAGCAACAACAAAAGTAAAAACAATGAATCTAGGATGGGCAAATAATAGAGGAAACAATGAAAGTGCATGGAATGAAAATGAAAAGGCTGCAGCATGGTTATGTACACCAGAGGAAGGAGGAAATGAAGGACTTCCATGGTCAAGTTATTATGATGGAAATAAAGCAAATTATGTAATAGGAGGACCAAGTGTAGAAATGTTTGTAGATTCATATAATAATGTATCACATCCAGGAGTAACAAATTACACATTGGGGGTTAAATACAGAGCGACAAATGTACCAGGATATATATATACAATAAATGGAGGAAGTACAGGAGCAAATAATGAATATTCTACAGGAATTAATTCAGTAGATTATAAAAATTATGGAAGTATGTATTGTGGAAAGAATGGAGCAAAGGGAGAATACTACTGGTGGCTGGCTTCACCTTCATCTTTTAGTAATGTTGCAATGGGTCATGTACGTGGTAATAATGCATATTTGTTTGCACGTGATTATAAAACCACACAAGGTATTTCCCCCCTAGTTTCTCTAAGGTCTGATTTCACAGTCCAAATAGAACGCTAAAATTATAAGTTTTTTATTCACTTCTCGGTACTCCTACGAAACCTAAAGTAATTCTAACATGTCTTATGGTTCCTTTTCACTTAGTGAACTATTCCCATAAGCCATGCAAGAATGACTACTGGTTTCTTCGTTTATACTCGAAGTTCATTCAAAACTTATAATTTTAGCTTGTAATATGTGTGAATAAGTATAGAGCATAAATTCAGTAATCAGAAGGTTATTGGATTTATGCTTTATTTGTCACACTTATAGTATTATTAATACTAGCAGCAGTAAGTATAGCAATGCTAGCAGGAAAAAATGGGATAATAAAACAAGTAGAAGAAGCTAAAACAGAAACAGCAAGAGCGAATTTTGAAGATAGACTTTTATTGGCAAATGGAGAAGCAGAAATGAAAAGGAATTTACAAGGAAGTTTGTCATCAGAAGAATATTTTGAAATATTAAAAAATAATGAGATAATATCAGACACAACAGTTGGAGGGGATAATATATCAGAACCAAAAATAAATGAAGATGGAAGTAAAACATATGAAATAATGTCAGATGATGGATATGTATTTGAAGCGACAATATATCCAGATGGAAAAATAAAAACAGAGTATCAAGGGAAAAAGGATAAATTACCACCTAAAATAAGAAAAATAACAGTCATAAATAAACAAACCAGAAGTTTTGATGTAAATGTTGAGGTAGACAGACTTGAAAATGGAACAATAAGTTATTATTATAAAGAGGCAAATACAAATGAATATATAGCATTAAAAGAGGACACAAAAGACTTAACAGCGAGTTTTACAAATTTAGAAGAAGGAAAAATATATAATATAAAAGTAGTAGTAGAAAATGAAAAAGGAAAAAATGAGCAAGTAATAAATGAGTCAATAAAGCAATTAGTAAAAGAAATAGAATTAAATGAAACAGAAACGACAGTAGAAAGAGGACAACAATTACAACTAATAGCAACAGTAAGACCAGAAACAGCAGAAAATAAAACAATAAAATGGAGTAGCAGTGATACAAGTGTTGTAACAGTAAATGCAAGTGGTTTAGTACAAGCAAATCAAATAGGTACAGCAACAATAACAGTAAAATCAAATGAAAATAATGAAATAATTGCAAGTTGCACCATAAAGGTCCTTGTTAAAACAGACTATGTTGCAGATGGTTTAATTCTTTGGTATGATGGAATAAATAATACAGGAACAGGAACAGAATATGATGGAACAATATATGGAGCAACATGGGATAATGACCATTTGAGCTTTGATGGAATAAATGATTATTTAAATGTAGGAGTTATTAAACCACAAAATTTTACATTAGAAGTAGTTGCTTCAGTAGAAGAAGATAGTGGAGAAATAGATTTTATTGATAATTTTGATGGTGCAGGATGTGGACTATTTGCGGTACCATCACAAAAGAACATGGCATTTTCTATATATTATGGTGGATACAAATCAGTATACTCTACAGAGAAATATGAATTAAATAAAAAATATTCAATAAGTGGAGGATATAATGGAACATATATGTATATTAGTCAAAACAGTAAAATAGTAACGCAAAATCAAACAGGGAATATATACTATTCAAATGCACCAATGGAAATAGGAAGAAATTCAATGAATGGTGGAGTAAATTATTGTGCAGGAATAAAGGTATATTCAGTCAGAATATATAACAGGATGTTAACAGAAAGTGAGGTAACAAAAAACTATAATATAGATAAAGCCAAATTTAATATCCGATAATAAAAATATTCATAAGCAAGTGAAAAGTAAAGAATAACGGTGATAGCGCTTGTAGTAATAATTCACAGGCAGATTCACGACAAATAAGAAAATACAGAACAAACCTTAACAACTTAATAAATAATTAATAAAAAATATATAGTAAAAAGAAAATGATAGTGATATAATGACCATGTAAAAAGAGCGTGGTCATTTTTTATATTGCTAACTAAATATTAGAGAAAATCAAATCAGGCAAAGTAAAAGTGGCCAAACAATTTCTTATATTATTGATAAGAACAGAAAAGGAGGGAAAAAATCCAAAATGCCAGAGAGAAGAGAAGTAATCGAAATGAAGAAAAATACTGATAATGCAGAATATGTAAAAGAAAATGTAAAAATCGAAGGAGGTCTATTAGAATTTGCAAGTGAAGAATTAAGAGATAACAAAGAAATAGTACTAGAAGCAATAAAAAATAATCCAGAAGCATTAGAATTTGCGAGTGACAGGTTAAAAGGAGATAGAGAAGTAGTATATAATTCAGTAAGTAAAGTAGGATGGACATATTGTTATGCAAAAGATAATCTATTACAAGATAAGGAACTATTATTATCAGGCTTAGAGCAGACAGGACAGATATTATATTTTGCAAATCAAGAAATGAGAGATGATAAAGAAGTAGTAATGCAAGCTATAAAACAGAAACCAATAATAATAAAATTTGCAAGTAACAGATTAAAAGAAGATAAAGAAATAGGAATGGCAGCAATGAATGGAGACAAGAGTTGTTATGAATTTCTTGGAGAAGAACTAAAAAAAGATACTGAAATAATGTCAATGAAAGGAATGTGATTAAAATGAAGTTTTTAAAAAAGATTAACAAAGGATTAATACTAACATTAATTGTATTATTAGTACTAATAATATATTTAGTAGGAGTAGAAAATCAAAGAAAGGCTGATAAAGATATAATAAACAAACAATGTGAGGAATTTATTTCATTAGTAGATAAATACATAGTACTTCCAGAAGATATGCAAAAATTAAATCAAGAAATAGATAAGAAAAAAGAAGATGAATATGTGAAAGAAATGAGAGAAAAATTATCTGAAAAAATGTATGACAATTCAGAAGTTGTTGATTTACAATATGAATTTATAAAAAATATTTTGCAAAATGGATATTTAACAACACAAGAAATAAGAAGTGGATATGAAAGAGACATAACAAAAATATCAAGTTATGTATTTGAAGGGAATAGAGTAACAGTAACATTTTCATCAAAAGAAAAAGAATATATAAAATATTTAGATATGAATAATGAAGAGAAAGAAAGAATCAATTCAAATTCTACTGGAAATAATATAATTATATTACAAAAAGTTGGGGATGAATGGAAAGTAGTTCATTCAAATTTACAATTTGATTACTATAGTGGTGATTATTATCCAGAGAATGTAGTGGATGGGTATTAAAAACAGAATAATAACTATTTAACATTGATTTATAATTAAATGTTATTAGAGAAAGGGATGAGATTAAAAATGGCAAATACCATATTAGAAATAAAAAATTTGAGTAAATCATTTGGAAAAAGAAAAGTTATAGATAATATAAGCCTTGAAGTAAAAGAAGGAGAGGTCTATGGTTTTTTAGGTCCAAATGGTTCTGGTAAAACAACAACAATAAAAATGATATTAAGATTAATTGATAATGATGGAGGAGAAATAAAAGTAAATGGATATGACACCAAGAAACAATTTGAAAAAGCAATGGAGTATATAGGTGCAATAGTAGAAAATCCAGATATGTATAAATATATGACAGGTAGAGATAATCTTAAACTGCATGCACGTATAAGAAATGTAGATTCAAAAAGAATAGATGAAGTTTTAGATTTAGTAGGATTAAAGGATAGAGCAGATGAGAAAGTAGGAAAATATTCATTAGGAATGAAACAAAGGCTTGGTTTGGCATTAACATTGTTACATAAACCTAAAATACTAGTTTTAGATGAACCAACAAATGGACTTGACCCAGCAGGAATAAAACAATTAAGAGATATTCTAAAAGAGATTGCTCATAATGATGGAGTTGCAGTATTTGTATCATCACATATATTGTCAGAGATGCAGTTAATGTGTGATAAAGTTGCAGTTTTAGATAATGGTAAAATAGTAAAAACAGAAGAGATTACAAATGATGAAGAGTCTGGAATAGAAAATATAGAGATAAGAGTAAATAATAAAGAAAAGGCGATAGAAATATTAAAAGATAAGTTTAATATGGAACTAAAAACACAAAGTAAACATATAGAGATAACTACTTCAGTAGTACAAATTCCTTCAATTGTAAAAGAATTGGCAATTAATGATGTTGGAATAAGAGCAATAGTACCAAAAGAACATACACTAGAAGATATATTCTTTGATGCAACAAAAGGAGGTAGAGGAAATGAATAAAATATACAAATTATTTATAAATGAAAATATAAAAACTTGGAAAAAATTTGCTACCAAATTATTAATTGTAATTGTTTTGTTGGCACTTATAGGGTCAATGGGGTTAGTTAAATTTATTAAATATATGAATGGAAGAAATGATATTACATATAATAGTGCAACTGATTGGAAAACAAGTGCAAAAGAGGAAAAGCAAAATTTAAGTGAAGCTATACAAAATGATGTATTAGATAAACAACTTATTGAAAGCTATAAAGCACAAATAGAAAAGATTGATATGGCATTAGAAGAAAATATTAACCCATATTCTTCATATTGGAAAAGTGAATTGTTGAATCAAATATTAGAAGCAAAAATGAATAATTTAGGTAACAATGTAGTTCAAGAATTAACACAAGTTTTAAAAAGTGATGACTACACAAAATATATAGAATTTGAAAAAGATAAGGTAAAGAAAAGCTTAGAAAAAAAAGATATAACACAACAAGAATATAATGACAAAATTATAATATTAGATTTGAAGGCTAAAAAGGAGATTGGGAAAACAGAGGAAGATAAACAATACTGGCAAACATATTTAATATCTAAAATAGAAAACGCACAAAGTAGTGTTAGGACAGGAGTTGATTATAAGAATAATAATGTTTTAACATTAGAAGAAAAACAGAAGTATGAAGAAGAAGTTCTAATTGGGATATACTCGATTGAAAATGATATAGCACCATTGGAGTTTGCAGATTCAACAGGCAATTACAGGATAATGTTTGAATCAATAGCTACTGGATTTGTTATGGCAATGATAGGAATATTTGCAATAATTATTGCAGGTGGGGTTATATCAACAGAACATTCATCAGGTACAATAAAGTTTTGGGCGTTAACTCCAAATAAAAGATGGAAAATACTATTATCTAAAACTTTATCAGTAATGTTTTATATAGTAACATTGACTCTAATAATGGCCATATTAACTGTAATATGTGGAGAATTATTCTTTGAAGGTAATGGAACACAGTATATGTATGTAAAAGATGGAACTGTTACAAGTATTGGAAGCTTATTGCTTATGATTGAACTATATTTTGCAAAATCTATACCAGTTATAATATTTGCTTTATTTGCAATAATGATTTCAACAGTAACAAGGAATACAGCTGTTGCTGTAAGTTTTGGAGTTGCAACTTATATAGGAAATGGTATTGCTATGGCAATAATAAATCAATTTATAAAAAAAGATTGGGTAAAGTTTATTCCTTTTAATAATCTAAATATTGCAGACAAAATATTTCCCAATATGACAAATATGATGTCTATGACAGGAAACAATTATGCAACATCTACATCCCTATGGTTTTCTCTAGGAGTATTGGGAGTTTGTGCAGTACTTATGATTGTTACAATGCATGACAGCTTTAATCATAAAGATATAATATAAATATAATAGTAAAACACTTTGAATTTATAAATAAGTTCAAGGTGTTTTTTATAGACTTTTTAGATTAAAATTTCTAAAGCGAATTTTGACATAATTATACTTGTTGTCACACTAATAGAGCTTATTATACTGAATATTAGTTTTTGGGTAAAAGTATGCAAAAAGCGAGAGAAGTATTGACAAGAATAGCCAATTAAATATAATGCAAATAGCAAATAATTTGCTTTTACATCAAGAGAATAAATAAGTGAATAAAATGTAAAAATGAATAAAAAAGTAAAAAGAGAGAAACATGAGAAGAAGGAAAGGATTGAGTGATACGAATGTATAAAGTTGAGAGGGCAAAAAGAATTGAAGAAGAAGTGTCAGAACAAAGAGGTATAACACTAATAGCATTGGTCGTAACCATTTTATTCTCTTATGACAAAAAATTAAAATGTAGTAATAGCAAAGGTTTCCGCCTAGCAACAATTTAGAAATAATAAAATTTTCACATATTTAAAAGATGAATTGTAAAAAATATATACAAGTTCATCTTTTTTTGAATTTGTAATGCAATATCTGGAAATAAATGTTATAATAATTTTGGTAGCAGTTGATGCCAAATTATAAAAAGAACAACAGGAGGTTATTAATGATAGTATCACAAGAAAATTCAATATTAACATTGAAATATATGACTGAAGAAAAAGAGAATCAGTTTTTTGATAGAAAAAGTGCAAGAAAGCCAGTAAAAGAATTAGCAAATTTTGTAGCAAGTTTTGCAAATGCTAGTGGTGGTACGCTAGTAATTGGTATTGCTGATGATGGAAAAATAGAAGGATTTGAAGATTATCCAAACAAATATAATGATTTTTTAAAAGTAACAAGTATAGATTATTTAAAAACAATACCAAATTATAAAAATGAAACATTAGAAGTTGTTAATTATAAAGGAAATAAGGATAAAATATTGTTGATTCATGTACAACCAAGCACAGACATTTTAATTAGAAATGTAAAAGATGAAGTATACTTAAGACAAGGTGATTCAAGTAATAAACTTTCATCAGAACAAATAAGAATATTAGAATATGACAGAAGAGAAGTATCGTTTGAAGAAGAAATAAATATTCGTTCTAATGTAAATAATATAGATATGGAGATGGTAGAAATCTACAAAAAAGCAATAGGAGCAGAAAATAAAGATTCATTAGATGTTTTAAGAGCCAGAAATTTTTTAGTAAAAAAAGATGGAGAAGAACATTTAACAAATAGTGGAATATTATTATTTGCAGAAGATCCATCTATATTTTTCCCAACAGCTAGAGTCAGAGTAATAAAATTTGATGGAACTGAAATGCATACAGGAGCAGAATTAAATATTGTTAAAGATAAAACATTTGCATTACCTTTATATAAAGTTATAAAAGAAACTCAAGGTTTTGTAGATACTCAATTAAGAGAATTTAATCATTTAGGAAATAACGGAGAATTTGTAACAGTTCCAGAATATCCAAAATTTGCTTGGGAGGAACGGAATCACAAATGCTGTATGTCATCGTAATTATGCTATATCAGGAGAACATACAAAAATTTTTATTTTTGATGACAGAATGGAGATTGTAAGTCCTGGAAAGTTACCAAGTATAATTACAATAGAGAATATGAAAAATGAAAGATATGCTAGAAATCCCCAAATATCAAGAGTATTAACAGAATTAGGATTAGTAAAAGAATTAAATGAGGGTGTAGCAAGAATTTATAAAGAGATGTCTGAGTTCTTTTTAGATGAGCCAGAGTATACAGAACCTAATGGTATGTTAGTAAAGTTAGTTCTAAAAAATAATATTGTTATGAGAAATAAAAGAAAAAATGAAAAATTATTAAAGGAAGATGATATAAGAAATAATTGGGAAGAATTAAATGTATTAGAGCAAAAGGTTTTGCAATACATATATGATAAAGGTGAAGTTACTAATAAAGAAATATGTGAATATATAGATAGAACTAGAAGGACAACAATAAGGATATTAAATAGATTAGAAGAAAAAAATCTTATAGAATGGATAGGAACATCGGTATCAGATCCTAAAAAAGTTTATACAGTAAAACAAAAAAATGAAAAAATGTCACAGTAATGTCACAGTTTGTGTCACAGTAAAATCGTTTTAGATAAAAAAGTCTAAAGCGGTTTTTTTATGGAAATTTTTTGTATACATTTAACAAATATAAAATTATACTAAAAACAATTTAAAATGGCTAAAAATTAAAAATAAAGCGAATAAACGGAAGAAGGTGAGGGAATGTCTAACTTAAATTTGAAAGGTATATGGATACCAATAGAAATATTAACAGATGACAAGTTAAGTGATAAAGAAAAAATTATACGAGATACATCAAGAAAAGTAAGAAACGGAAAGAAAACAAGAGCAAAAGAAGGAAAAGTAATGACAACATATCCAACTTATGGCTATAAAAAAGATCCATTAGACTATAACCATTATGTATTAGACCAAGATATAGCACCAATCGTTAGAAGAATATTTATGTTAGCACGAAATGGAATGACACCAACAGAAATAGGAAAAATACTAACAGATGAAAGAACTCTAGTACCATCAGAAATAGTAGGAAATGCACATACAAGAAAAGATGGAATAAAACGAGGTTGGAACAGAAACACGGTAAAAAGAATATTGCAAAATGTAACTTACTTGGGTTGGGTATCAAATGGAAACACAAAAAAGATAAACTATAAAAGCAAGAAAACAATGATAATGCCAAAAGAAGATAGAATAATTGTAAAAGGTATGCACACACCAATAATTGATGAAGAAACTTTTAATATAGTACAAGATATGATAAAAAGCAGAACAGGAGTAAGAACAAAGTCTTATGATTGGTTA
>JAAVXM010000018.1 GCA_022790575.1 Clostridia bacterium
GCTATGCGGGCTTATACTACTATGGATATAGCGATACACATGGTGTCTCTCCCCTAGTTTCTCTAAGGTCTGATTTCACAATTCAAATAGAGAAGTAAAGAAGTAAAAATATAAGTTTTTCTTTTCGCTTCTCGGTAGTCCTTTAAAACCTATAGTAACTCTGAACATGCCTTATGGTTCCTTTTCACTTAGTGAACTATTCCCATAAGGCATGAAGTGTTACTACTGGTTTCTTCGTTTACATTCGAAGCTTCGTTCAAAACTTATATTTTTGCTTTAGTGGAGTGTATGAATAAGTGAGAGGATAATTGCAACGAGTCTAAAACTTTAATGAGATATTTATAAAAAAAAAGAAAGTATTCTTTTCGCTTCTCGGTAGTCCTTCAAAACCTTATATTTATTGATTGAAGATGTATGACATATAAAGCAATAAAAAAGATTAATAATGATGCACTAAAAAAGTAGCTTTAGGGTATCATTATTTTTTTGGGAAATATTAACCAGCAGACAAAAATAATACCAATTTATGTAATTAAACACTTGACATTAAAGCAAAATAAGAATATACTGAACTCAAACATAAAAAAGAAAAACAAACAACAATAAAATAAAAAGGAGGCTAGATTCAATGAATAATCTAATTGAAATCAGATGGCATGGAAGGGGAGGACAAGGAGCAAAAACAGCATCACTATTATTAGCGGATGCAGCATTCAACACAGGAAAATACATACAAGGATTTCCAGAATATGGGCCAGAAAGAATGGGAGCGCCAATAACAGCATATAACAGAATAAGTGACAAGCCAATAACAATACATAGCAATATATATGAACCAGACTATGTAGTAGTAGTTGATGATACACTATTATCATCAGTTCCAGTAACATCAGGGCTAAAAGAAACAGGAGCAATTGTTATAAATACAACAAAAAGTGCAGAACAATTAAGAGAGCAACTAAAAGGATATAAAGGAGAGATATACACAATAGATGCAAGAAAAGTATCACAAGAAGCATTAGGAAAATATTTTCCCAATACACCAATGTTAGCAGCGATAGTAAAAGTGACAGGGATAATGACAGAAGAACAGTTATTATCAGACATGCAAAACTCATTTAAACACAAATTTGCCAAAAAGCCAGAAGTAATAGATGGAAACATGAAAGCCTTAGAATTAGCGCTAAAGGAGGTAAAGAAAATATGACAGAAATAAATGCAAAAACACCTATGGAAAAAATGACAATAGGTGGAGATATATATTGTGCAGGCAATGCGAGAGAATTTAAAACAGGAGATTGGAGAAGTGTAAAACCTGTATGGATTGAAGAAAAATGTAAACAATGTGGTTTATGTTTTCCAGTATGTCCAGACAATGCAATTCCAGTAAACAAAGACTTAAAAAGAACAGATTATAATTATGACTATTGTAAAGGGTGTGGAGTATGTGCAAAAGTATGCCCATTTGCAGCAATAGAAATGAAAGAGGAGGGAATTGAAAAATGAGTATAAGAGAAAGATTAAGTGGAAATGAAGCAACAGCAGTTGCAATGAAGCAAATAAATCCAGATGTAGTAGCAGCATTTCCAATAACACCTTCAACAGAAATACCACAATACTTTTCAACATTTGTAGCAAATGGAGATGTAGATACAGAATTTGTAGCAGTAGAGAGTGAACATAGTGCAATGTCAGCAACTATTGGGGCTTCTTCAGCGGGTTCAAGAGCAATGACAGCAACATCATCAAATGGTTTATCTTTAATGTGGGAAATGATATATATAGCATCAAGTTTACGTTTACCAATAGTAATGGCATTAGTAAATAGAGCTGTATCAGGACCATTAAATATACATAATGACCAATCAGATGCAATGGGAGTAAGAGATGCTGGCTGGATAATGTTATTTTCAGAAAACAATCAAGAAGCATATGACAATATGTTAATGGCACATAAAATTGCAGAAAACAAAGATGTATTATTACCAGTAATGATATGTCAAGATGGATTTATAACATCACATTCAATTGAAAATATTGAATTAGAAAGTGATGAAGAAGTAAGAAAATTTGTAGGTCAATACAAACCAGAACACTATTTATTAAATAGAGAAGAACCAATAGCAGTAGGACCACTAGATTTACAAGCATATCTATTTGAACACAAAGCACAACAAGCAGAAGCTATGAAAAGAGCCAAGAATGTAATAAAAAGTGTTGCAGAGGACTTTGAAAAATGGACAGGCAGAAAATATGAATTTTTTGAGAAATACAAATTAGAAGATGCAGAAATTGCAATTGTATGTATGAACTCAACAGCAGGAACAACAAAAGCAGTAGTCGACCAATTAAGAGAACAAGGTGTAAAAGCAGGATTATTAAAATTAAGAATGTTTAGACCATTTCCATCAGAAGAAATAGTAGAAGCATTATCTGGATTAAAAGCAGTTGCAATACTAGATAAAGCAGATTCTTTAAATGCAGCAGGAGGTGCATTATTTGAAGATGTAACATCAGCAATGTATGTAAGCAAAAAATATGTACCAATGGTAAACTATGTTTATGGAATAGGTGGAAGAGACACTACAGAAAAGCAATTAGAATCAGTATATAGTGATTTAACAAAAATTGTGGAAAGCGGAGAAATTGGTGAAATATATAGATACTTAGGACTTAGAAAGGAGGAAAACTAATATGGCATATGATTTAAGAGAAGTTATAGCAAACAAAAAAGTTAGATTTACAGAAGGACATAGAATGTGTGCGGGGTGTGGAGCACCTGTTGTTGCAAGAATGATAATGAGAGCATTAAACAATGATGACCATGCAGTAGTAACAAATGCAACAGGGTGTATGGAAGTATCTACATTCATATATCCATATACAGCATGGACAGATTCATTTATACATACAGCATTTGAGTGTGCTGGTGCAACATGTTCAGGAGCAGAGGCAGCATATAAATCATTAAAAAAACAAGGTAAATTGCCAGAAGATAAACACACAAAATTTATAGCATTTGGTGGAGATGGAGGAACATATGATATAGGACTACAAAGTTTATCTGGAGCAATGGAAAGAGGACATGACATGTTATATGTATGTTATGATAATGGAGCATACATGAATACAGGAATACAACGTTCATCAGCAACACCACAATTTGCAGATACAACAACATCACCAGCAGGAAAAGCAATTCCAGGAAAAATGCAACCAAGAAAAGATTTAACCAAAGTTATGATAGGACATCACATACCATATGCTGCACAAACACTTGCAATGGCAAACTTTAAGGATTTATATGAAAAAGCAGAAAAAGCAATTTATACAGAAGGACCAACATTTTTAAATGTATTAGCACCATGTCCAAGAGGATGGGGATATCCAACAGAAGATTTAATGAAAATAAACAAGTTAGCTGCAGATACATGTTATTGGCCTTTATATGAAGTAGTTGATGGTAAATACAAAATAACATATAAACCAGCAAAGAAACTTCCAATAGAAGAATTTTTACGTCCACAAAAGCGTTTTAAGCACATGTTTAAAGAAGGAAATGAATGGATGATAGAAGAATTCCAAAAAGAAGTTGATAAAAGATGGCAAGAACTTCTTGACTTAGAAAAAATAACAAATTGTGAATAGAGCAAAACAAGAAGGAGAGTAATTATGAATGTAAAATTAGACAAAAATAATAATGCAATAAATACAGGATTAAAAATATTTTATATAACAATTATTTTAATATGTATAATATCAGTTATTGTTGCAATATGTATACAAACAAATGAAGACAAAGAGCAGGACCCTAGTGTATTACCACAATCAGAAGAAACTCTAAAAAAAGAAGCAAAAGAAAAATTTACTGATATATTTAAAAACAAAGTAAATTATATGGAAAATAATAGTTACAAAATAACAAAAAGTGCTAGTGATAAAGAAATAGTATATACAGGATATTCTGTACAGGAAAATAAAGTAAGTGATTACGAAATAGATGTTCATGTGCCATATATAAACATTGTAAGTGATACAGCAAATAAGTTTAATGAAGAAATAAAAAACACATTTGAAAATAAAACTAAAAGTGTTTTAAATACAAAAAATAATGCAATAATTTATAATGTTAATTACAGTGCTTATGTAACTAATAATATATTATCAATAGTTGTGAGGTCTATATTAAGAGAAGGAGACAATCCTCAAAGAGATATAATACAAACATATAATTATGATTTAGTAAATGATAAAGAATATACAATGGAGAACTTTTTAGAACTAAAAGGATTATCAAAACAACAAGTTAATCAAAAAATAAGAGGCGAAATAAAACTAGTTCAAGAAAATGTATCACAGATGAAAGCATTAGGTTATAATGTGTATGAAAGAGACCCAGATAGTGAAATATATAGTATAAATAATGTAACAGAATACTTTATCGGGGAAAATAATTACTTATATATTATATTTGCATATGGAAATAAAAATAACACAAATGAAATGGATATAGTAATAATCTAATATTATATACAAAAAAAGAAACTTGAGTTTAATTTTACCAAGTTTCTTTTTGAAAATAAAAGGGGATGTTTATTGTAATCAGTCTTTACTGACTATGCTAATAATATACCAACATAATTTGTTCATTTTGTGAACTAATAGTGAAAGTTTTGAAATGAAATTCTTAAGGTGTTTCACCTAAAGTTACAGAAATATCTTTTTCAGAGCCATTTCTATTAATAGTTAAAACAATAGTATCACCAATTTTATGTGAATTCTTAATCTGATTTAATTCTTCCATATTCTTTACATCTTTTCCATCAGCTTTTATAATTATATCTCCAATTTGAACACCTGCTTTTTCAGAAGGAGAGAAATTTTGTACACTTTTTACATAAATACCTAAAGTTGTCAAATTATATCTTTTAACAGTATCATCATCTAAGTCAATACCAGTTATTCCAATATATGGTCTTAAGACTTTATTATGTTCTATCAAATCATCAATAATATCAAGAGTTGAATTTATTGGAATAGCAAATCCAATTCCTTCAACACCTGAGCCAGATAATTTTAAGGTGTTTATACCAATAACTTTTCCTTCACTATTTACAAGAGCTCCTCCACTATTACCAGAGTTTATAGCAGCATCTGTTTGAATACATACATATTTATTTCCTTCTGATTCAACCTCTCTATTAACTGCACTAATAATTCCAGTAGTAACAGTAGTATCTAAACCTAGAGGACTACCAACAGCCATTGCAAACTCTCCAACAACAGCTTCTTCAGAATCTGCAAATTCTGCAGCAGTTAAATCTGTTTTATCAATTTTTAAAACAGCTAAGTCTGTTTGAGAATCTTTACCAACTATTTTTGCCTCACAAATTGTATCAGAACCATAAATTTTGCTATTTAATTTAACTTTTACAGAAGTAGCCTCAGAAATATCATAATAAGAATAAGACGAATTAGAAGAACTACTATCTACGACATGGTTATTTGTTAAAATATAACCATCACTACTTATTATAATACCTGAACCAGTAGCAGTTGCTTCAGAAGTACTAGGGATACCAAATCCAAACATAGAATTTGTTTTAACATTATAAGTTACTTCTATTCCAACAATAGATGGTAGTATTTTATTTGCAGCGAAAACAGCTGTATTAGAATAATTAGAAAGAGATACTAAATTAGCTGTAGAACCACCTCCAGAACTAGTATTACCTGTAGTAGAGGTTTGTACAGTTGAAAAAGACTCTTTCCCGATTATTTTTTCTTTAATAGAAGGAATACCGAAACATGTTCCTAAAACAACAGAACATCCTAAAATCCCACTAAAAAAAGGTAATATAATATTTTTTCCAAAGCTTGTCTTATCACTTTTAAAATCTGCACTTGAAACTTTACTAGAAATTACTTCAAATTTATTTTCATCCATTATGAATGCCTCCTTATATAATTTATCCATATTTAAGATACACCATATTTGTGAAGATTTTGTGAAAACAGTGTAAAAAACTAGTTATTATTCAAACCAAATTTTATATAATGATATTTTAATATTTTTTATAAAATAATTTATGTTTTTACTTGAAAATGATTATAACTATAGTTATAATATAACAAGTAGGACAAAAGTAAAAATAATAAATTAGATAATAAGATAAAGATGTGAAAGTACAAAGGCTGAAATTAAGGAAGGAATGAGAGTAAAAATGAAAAAACAAAAAGGAATAACACTAATAACATTAACAATAACAATTATAATAATGCTAATAATAGCAAGTATTACATTAAATATAGGAACAGGATTGATTAAGGAAGCTAAATTGCAAGACTTAGTAACAAATATGTTATTAATACAAGCAAAAACAAAAGAAGGAGTAGAAGAAGTCAATTTTAAAAAAGCCAATGTAACAAATCAAGAAGAAATAGAAAAAATAAAATCAGAAAATTTAATAGGAAAAGTTGTATCTGGTTCAAATATTGAAGTAGAAGGAAATGGTAAATTAGAAGATTTAGTAACTCAAGTATTTGGAACAACAGATAATTGCTATTATCTTGCACAAGAAGATTTAGAACATATAGGAATAAAAGATATAGATTTTAGTGAATACGGATATTTTGTAATAAAATATGATATAGAAAATATAGCAGTAGACATTATGAATACAAGAGGATATAAAGGTGAATATAAATTAGACAAGTTAGTAGAAATGCAAGGAGAGTAACATAAAAAATGAAAGAAAAAGAAGAAAAAAGACTAGAAGCATTAAAAGAAAAAGAAAATGAATTAAGAGGAAAAGGATTTAAAACAATATGTGGAATAGATGAAGCAGGAAGAGGACCATTAGCTGGTCCTGTTGTTGTTGCAAGTGTTATTATGCCAGCAGATTCTATGATTGAGGGTGTAAACGATTCAAAAAAGATATCAGAAAAAAAGAGAGAAAAGTTGTATGACCAAATTTTAGAAGAAGCAATAAGTTATGGTGTAGGAATAATAGGGCAAGATGAAATAGACGAAATTAATATTTTAAATGCAACTAAAAAAGGATTAACAATGTCATTAAAAGAACTAGAAGAAAAACCTGATTTAATTATAGTAGATGCATTAAGCCATATAGACACATTAGGTATACCATATGAATCAATAGTAAAAGGAGATGCAAAATGTTATTCAATAGCAGCAGCTTCGATAATAGCGAAAGTAACAAGAGATAGAATAATGAGAGAATGGGACGAAATCTATCCAGAATATAATTTTCAACAACACAAAGGATATGGAACAGCAGCACATATTGCAACAATAAAAGAATATGGATTATGTCCAATACATAGAAAGAGTTTTACTAAAAATCTTATTCAGTTATAGAAAAACACAATAGTGGAGGTTACAAATGAATATTTTAGAAATAATATCTAAAAAAAGAGATGCAAAAGAATTAAGCAAACAAGAAATTGAATTTTTTATACAAGAATACACAAAAGGAGAAATACATGATTATCAGGCGGCAGCATTAGTAATGGCAATATATATAAATGGAATGAATGATAGAGAAATAACAGATTTAACACTTGCAATGGCACATTCAGGAGAAATATTAGATTTATCAAGGTTTGGAAAAAACATAGTAGATAAGCATAGTACAGGAGGAGTAGGAGATAAAGTATCAATAATTTTGTTGCCAATAATTGCAGCATTAGGAATACCAGTTGCAAAGATGTCAGGAAGAGGGCTTGGGTTCACAGGTGGGACAGTAGACAAAATGGAATCTATACCAGGTTACAGGACAAATGTTGATATAGATGAATTTATAAAAAACGTAGAAAAAGTAGGAATAAGCATGATAGGTCAAACAATGAATTTAGCACCAGCAGACAAAAAAATATATGCATTAAGAGACTCAATATCGTGTGTAGAAAACATTCCGCTAATTGCTTCAAGTATAATGAGCAAGAAAATTGCAAGTGGTGCAAATAAAATAGTCATAGATGTAACAGTTGGAAAGGGAGCATTTATGAAAAACAAAGAAGATGCACAAAAATTATCAGAGCAAATGGTGAAAATAGGAAAACTTGCTGGAAGAGAAGTAAGATGTGTTATGACTCCAATGGATGAACCTTTAGGATATGCAGTAGGTAATTCGTTAGAAGTAATAGAAGCAATAAATTTCTTAAAAGGAGATATGCCAAAAGACTTAAAAGAGGTAGTACTTGAATTAGGAAGTAATATGATAGCATTAGCAGGGAAAGGTAAAAATATAGAAGAAAACAAAGTAAAAATATTAGAAACAATAGAAAATGGAAAAGCATATGATAAACTAATACAAATGGTAAAAAATCAAGGGGGAGATATTTCTTATATAAAAGACACAGCAAAATTTAAAAAGTCAAAATATATATCAGCAGTAGTAACAGAAAAGACTGGAATTGTAAAAGAGATAAATGCAGAAGAGATAGGGAAGCTTGCATGTTATCTAGGTGCAGGAAGAATAAACAAAGAAGACAAGATAGAGGAAAATGTTGGAATAATCTTAAATAAAAAGGTAGGAGATAGAGTTGAAAAACAAGATTTTCTTGCATACATTTGTGCAAATAACAAAGCTAAATTAGTGCAAGCAGAGCAAAAAATTCTTGAAATATATAAAATTATGTAGTATAATGTATATTGTATAAAAATTGAAAAAGGATAAAATTAAATCCTTTTCAATTAAGTATTTAAGGAGGAATGAGGTTAAAAATGGAAGAAGAAAAAGTTAAAATAGAAAAAAATAAAATAGATAAAAGACAACTAATTACAAAGATAATGGCAGGATTTTTAGTAGCTGTAATGGTATTAGCAACATGTTCAACTTTTATATATTATATAATAGCAAATGTGAAATAAGAGGGGATGTATATGATAAATAACATAGGAATTATGCTAAATAATTTTTATGAACAAAACATATTAACTTATTTAAATCTATGGAAAGAATATCCAATCAAATTAATTTCACTAATATTAGATGTTGCAATAGTTATATTTTTAGCTTATCAATTATTAAGAATAGTAAAAGACTCAAGAGCATGGCAATTAGTGAAAGGAATAGCATTATTAGTAGCAGCAACAGCAATAAGTAAGATATTAAATTTAAATATTTTAAATTATTTATTATCAAGAATTATGAATTGGGGAGTAATACTTATAATAATAATATTCCAGCCAGAAATAAGACGAGCATTAGAGCAATTAGGAGGAACTAATAGATTCTCCAGATTTTTTGGTTTTGATAAAGACATAATAACAAAAACAAAAGAAGATATTTATAAAATAGTAATAGCAGTGTATGAGTTAGCAAAAAGCAATACAGGAGCATTAATTGTAATTGAAAGAGATATTCAAATAAAAGATATTATTGCAACAGGAATACCAATGGATTCAGAAGTATCGCCACAATTATTAGTAAATATATTTGTTCCCAATACGCCATTACATGATGGGGCAGTTGTTGTAAGTAATAATAAAATAGCAGCAGCAGCATGTATGCTTCCATTAGCAAGTGACAAAGATATAGCAAAAGAATTAGGAACAAGGCATAGAGCAGGAATAGGAATTTCGAAAGAATCAGACAGTATAGCAATAATAGTTTCAGAAGAAACAGGAAAAGTATCTGTTGCAAAAGATGGGACTCTGATTGCAGATGTAAGAGAAGATGTATTAAAAAAGATATTAATAAGTAATATAGTAACAAAAAGATTAGATAAAGCTAAAGATAATAATGAAAAAAGAAGCATAAAAAATCTATTTAAACATAAAGAAAGTACAGAAGTAAATAATAAATAATTATTGTTAAGAGAATGTAGTAAAAAGGAGCAAATATGCGAAACATAAAATTAACAATTGAATATGATGGAAAAGACTTTAATGGATGGCAAAAACAGCCAAACAAGCTAAATATTCAAGGAACAATAGAACAAGCAATAGAAAGTATAACAGGAGAAAAAGTTGAACTTAATGCATCAGGGAGAACAGATGCAGGGGTTCATGCTCTTGGTCAAGTAGCGAATTTTAAGACAAACTCACAAATTCCAATTGAAAAATTTGCAATTGCAATAAACTCAAGATTAAAAAAATCAATAATTATAAAAAATGCAGAAGAAGTTGAAGAACGCTTCCATAGTAGGTTAAGTTGTAAAAAGAAGACATATAGATATGTAATAAACAATTCAACATATGGAACAGCGATATATAGAAATTTCGAGACACACATTCCACAAAAGCTTAATATAGAAAAAATGAAACAAGCAATCAAATATTTCGAAGGGGAACATGACTTTAGAGCATTTAAAGCAAGTGGAACAAGCAGTAAAAGTAGTGTAAGGACAATTTATAAAACAAATATACATCAAGAAAATGAAAAAATATATATAGAACTAACAGGAAATGGCTTTTTGTATAATATGGTACGAATAATTACAGGAACTTTAGTAGATGTAGGACTAGGGAAAATAGAGCCAAATAAAATACCAGAAATAATTGAGGTAGGGAAAAGGGAAAATGCTGGAAAAACGCTACCACCCAATGGACTGTATTTAATAAAAGTAATGTATGAGTAACAAAAATATAAGTAAAATCATAAAATATATCAAAAACATATAGAGGGAGATATAAAATTATGACTTTACTTATTTTTTTTGCAATAGTATTTGCAACAATAGTATTAGCAATTGTATTACAAAGAATTATACATTGTCCAATATTGGTAGGTTTTGCATTTTTTGCTATAGCATTAGTAGTTGCTGTTATTTTAGCTAATACAACACTTGTAATATTGGCTATAATTTTAGGAATAATTGCTTTCCTTTCAGCATTTTTCGATTGCTTATTATCAAATTCGAACTTTTTTAGAAATAATAAATGTTTAAGATGTGATGGAAATAATAATTGTAAATGTAATTGTTGTAACAACAATTGCAATAATAACTGTAATAATATGAACTGTGGATGTGATGAGACTTTAACAATTTTAAATAATAATGGAGAAGTTGTTGCAAGAATTAATGGAAATTCTGTAACATGTAATGATGATAATAACAATGATGATTGTGGCTGTGGTTGTAATAGATTAGATACAACATCAAATAATTATAGAGGAAATGGAAGACGCTGTAGAATAATGTATTAAATTGTAATATAAAAACAAATGAAAACCCCCTATACTCATAGAGTATGGGGGCTATGTTAGTTACTCTGCAAACTTTGGAAGTTCTTCAGCTGTATATTCGGTGAAATCACCAGTAAGCATATTTTGTAATACATACTTCTCTAATACTGGTGCACCAAATAAATTTGGCTTGCTTAAAATTGCATACTTGCCAAATGGTATATTATCGTCCGAAATAACAACATTAAGTTCCTTAACTCTCGCAAAAGGGTATCTCTCACGGAGATTTAGGGACATCTGGAATTCAAAGTCACAAGCAATAAATCTTGCTGTTTCGCCAGCTTTTTCATCAATTATAACTATTCCATAACCATTTGGACTTTTGGTTACAGTATAAACAAACTTTCCATTTGAATATTCTGGTCCTGAAACACCAGTTGCTTTAAATAAACCTGCTACTGTTGAACCTGAAAGTACTGTTTTCTCTACTTCTTTTTCTTGCTCAATGGAAGAAACAAAGATAGGTATTTCTTCATTGGCTTTTGACAAACCAATAACATTAAAATTCGATGTTATTGAATCTGTTAATGAAAAGAACAAGCATACAACTGCAACAGCAAGAATAATAAGTGATTTTTCTTTTCGTTTACTATTCCATCCTTCCAACATTGTAAAAAACTGAAAAAGTAATACAAACAAGATAGATATTATTGAACCATAAAAATTATGACGCACAATTATTACTAAGTACATAAAAAGCGAAATAGCAAGACTAATACATGCATATACAATTTGTAAAATTATAGCGGATTTAAGTTCATTTTTTTCAGTATTGCGAACCCCCCTATATTTCTCGTCTCCTATTATTGTTTTCCGCTTAATAAGTCCATGCCAAAACCACGGTAGAACCAGTACAGTTGAACATATTGCCCAAAGTAAAGATAATAAGATAGGTACTAACATAATCTTTTTCTCCTTTAAATAATAAAGTTTTTGTTGTTGTAATGATATATGTAAAACTAACATTTAAGTTAGTGGAAAAAGGAAAAAAATATATAAAAGGCTTATGCCTATATTGATAGTATAACATGTTTACATAAGAATAACAAGTTATATGCTAAATTCCAATTTGTAGTGGTCATATTTTTTAGGATGAAAGACTAAAGTAATTGTCATTGTTATAGATGAACTTGAGATAAAAAAAGCTTGCCTTATATTTGAGGCAAGCTTTTTTAAATGTATAAAATTAAGTTAATGGTAGCGAAGGGTGGATTCGAACCGCCGACCTGTCGGGTATGAACCGAATGCTCTAGCCAACTGAGCTACTTCGCCATAACGCTTTAACAGTAATATTATAATAGTTATTACCATTTTTGTCAAGTATTATTCAAAAAAAATTCGTACTAGGCCAATTTACCAGAATAAAAAGTATAGTAAAAGCAGTAATGATAAGTTGCTGGTTTTTATTCTGGGATAAAATATAAGCAAAGATGTCACACTAATAGAGCTTATTATAGAGAGCAGTAATTTTGGTAGTAAAAAGTCGAATAAAAAGCGAGAGAAGTATTGACAAGAATATCTAATTAAAATATAATGCGGATAGCATACGAATTGCTTTCACACATAGAGAAACAATAAAAATAAAAAGCAGAAATGAATAAAAAAGAGAAAAGCAGAGAAACATAAGAAGAAAGAAAGGGATGAGATATACAAATGTATGAATTTAATTATGTGAAAGAAAAGAGAGGAATAACTCTAATAGCCTTGGTCGTAACGATTATAGTATTATTGATATTGGCAGGAACGAGTATAGCGATGTTGACAGGAGAGAATGGAATAATAAGTCAAGCGCAAAATGCAAAAAATAATTCAGCGAAGGCAGAGTTTGAGGAAAAAGTAAAGTTAGCAGTGACAGCATCAAGAACAAATGAAGAAGGAAGAATAGATTTAGTAGAATTAGAAACAGAATTAAGAAATGCAGGAATGACAAATATAGAGAAAAATGGACCAAATGAAGGGCTACCATGGATAGTAAAAGAAAATGGATATATATATGAGATAAAAGAAGATGGGACAGTAGAGGCAAAAAGTGGAGTAGCAATAAGTAGAAGTAGTTTGAAGCTTTTAGTAGGAGGAACATATAAATTAGAAGTTAGTAAAACAGATGGAGTAAGTGGTACTGCGACATGGAAAACGAATAATGCAGCAGTAGCAACAGTAGACCAAAATGGAAATGTAACAGCTAAAGGAAATGTAGGAGATACAACAGAAATAACAGTAGAAATAGGAAATCATAAAGATACATGTAAAGTGACAATAGTATCAGCAGTGGAAACAATAAGTGCAGAGCCAATAGAAGTAGGCGTAGGAGAGACAAAGTCAATAGTAGTAAAAACAACGCCATCAGGGGTAGTAGAAGAATTAGAATATAGTTATAGTAGCGCAGATACAAGTAAAGTAACAGTAGACGCAAAAACAGGGGAAGTAACAGGAGTAGCAATTACAACAACTCCAGTAATTGTAACAATAACAGTAACAAAACAAGATGGAACAACAAAGACGACAACATGCCAAATAACAGTAAAGAAAGCATTGAAAGAAGTAACAGTAGGAGAGATAAAAGCAAATAAGGATGATTATTATGGACAAATAGTAGAGAATTATACAGCAGATGGAGCAACATATAGGATATTTTTTGTAGATGAAGCAGGAAAATATGGAGAAAAAGATACAGTGTATTTGAAAGCAGATTGGAAGGCAAATGATGTGACATTAAGTAATGTATATACAAATTATAATAAAACAACAACAAAAATAAAAGAGATGAATCCAGACTGGGCAAAAACAGCAAATAGAGGAAATATAATAGATACATCATGGAACACCAATGAAAAATGCGCAGCATACTTATGTACACCAGCAACAGTAGGAAATGAGAGTAATTTATCATGGTCAAAAAATTTAGATAAAACAAAAGCAAATTATGTAATAGGAAGTCCAAGTGTAGAGATGTATTGTGACTCATATAATAGTGTGCAACATCCAGGAGTAACAAATTATAGATTGGGAGTTCAATACAGAGCAACAACTGTCCCTGGATATATATATACAGTAAATGGAGGAAGTCCAACAGCAACAGGAGGAAATGATTATTATACAGGAGCAGATACAGTAGATTATAAAAATTATGGAAGTATGTATTGTGGAAAAAATGGGGCAAAGGGAACCTATTTCTGGTGGCTAGCTTCGCCTTCGTCTATCGACTACAACAGTGTGTGCCATGTGTATGGCAGCGACGCGGATTTGAGCGGTCGCAACAGCTATAGCCTTACACGTGGCGTTTCGCCCCTAGTTTCTCTAAGGTCCGATTTTACAATTCAAATAGAAAAGTAGGAATAGAAGAAAAAAATAGTAATAAAAAATATAAAATGAAATATATTAAAAAAGAGGTAAAAATGATTTTTGAAGTTTTATTAATTTTAATAGGTTTTATATTTTTAATAAAAGGGGCAGACTTTCTTGTAGATGGAGCAAAAGAGATAGCTAAAAAGTTCCATATTTCAGAAATAGTAATAGGGCTCACAATAGTATCAATAGGAACATCAATGCCAGAACTATTTGTAAGTGTAACATCTGCAATAGAAGGGTACTCAGATATATCAATAGGGAATATTATAGGAAGTAATATATGTAATTTATTATTTATATTAGGTCTTTCAGCAGCAATTAGTCCAGTAGTATTTAAAAAGCAAACAAAATTGATAGAAATGCCAATGTTAATAATAATAACAATAATATTTTTAATAATGTGCAATACAGGAAATATAATAAATGAACAAGAAGGAATAATACTAATATTATTATTTATAATGTTCTTAATTTACACAATTATAATTGGTCTAAGAAGTCAAAATAATGAAACAATGATAGAATTATCAGCAGAAGAAACTAAAAAGATAAGTATAGTAAAAAATACATTCTTAATAATATTAGGAATTGCAATATTAAGAATTGGTGGAGAAATGGTAGTAGAAAATGCCCAAAAAATAGCAATAGCATTAAAAGTATCTGAAAAAGTAATAGGGTTAACAATAGTATCAATAGGCACAAGTTTACCAGAATTAGTAACAAGTGTAACAGCAGCAATAAGGAGAGACAGTGATATAGCAATAGGAAATATAATTGGCTCAAATATATTTAATACATTATTAATAATAGGAGTAGCAGCAATAGTTCAACCAATAAATTATAATATTACATATAATTTACAAATGTTGGTATTATTTATTGGTATGACACTCATGTTGATATATCCATTTTTAAAGCGAAAAAATGAATTATCAAGGTGGAAAGGGTTATCATTAGTAATATTATATATAATTTACTTGATTGAATTAATAGTAAATTAGTGTTACAAATAAATATAAAATAGACCTAGTTGATTACAACTGGTCTATTTTCATAAATATTAATAATTTCATTAATGAAAAGAAAAATGGTAGAGATGAAGTAATAACTCTAATAGTGTTGGTAGTCACACTTATAGTGTTATTGATATTGGCGGGAACAAGTATAGCAATGCTAACAGGAGAAAATGGAATAATAAGTCAAGCACAAAATGCAAAAAATAACTCAGCAAAGGCAGAGTTTGAGGAAAAGGTAAAGTTA
>JAAVXM010000019.1 GCA_022790575.1 Clostridia bacterium
CTAATAGCTAAAACTATGCTATGTGGCACTTTTTTGTTGCCTTTCTATTCATAAAATTTGGAAGGAGGATATGTAAAAATGAATGAAGAAAAGAAAGTAGCAGGAATTTATATTCGTGTTAGTACAGAAGATCAGGTACGTGAGGGATTTAGTTTAGGAGAACAGGAGGAGAAATTAAAACAGCTGTGTAAGTATAAAGATTATAAAAATAGAAATGCAAATGAAAAACGGACAAGATGATATTATTAAAACAAAGAAAAAAGATAGATATGCAAGATAAGAATATAACAAGATTATTATGTATAAAAGTAATAATCTTGTTATATTTTACAAAAAGAGTAGATAATACTAATTTTTATGATAAATTAGCCACAATTTTGTATTGTGCAAAATATATAATTATGTTAAAATTTAAGTGATAGAATTAAAAATAGGAGAACATATGAAAAAATATAATCAAATAATAACTAAAGAATTAAATAGAATACTACCATATCATTTATTGGGAGTAGTTTTACATACCTTAGTAATATATATGGCTTTTAAAATTCCCAATAGTATAGGAAATATTTTAGATATGTTAATGCAAACAACCATAAACAAAGAGCAAATAATACAAGAAGCTTATTGGTTAATATTTTATTGTAGTTTTGTTTTTATACCAAGAACTTTATATAGAACATTATATTTTACTGTTTCAAGAAAATCAGATACATATTTAAGAAAAAGAGTAGTGGAACATTTACAAAAAGTAAAGCCAGAGTATTTTGAAAAAGAAAACAAAGGAGCATTTTTAGCATATTTATCAAAAGAGATATTGTCGATTCATAAAGTTTTAGGAAATTTTTGGTTTTGGCTTACTAAAATGTGTATTACTCCAATTATGGGAATTGCTTTGATTTGGAAGCAGTTAAATAAAGAATTAGCAATATATTTAATACCTGCTTTTCCAATAGCAATTATAGCTATGTATTATTATTACAAAAAATTAAAGGAAAAAGTTGAAATATCAAGAAAAGTTTATGTAGAATTATCTAAGAATATAGAACAAAATACAGAAGGATTTTTATTAGTAAAATCATATAATAGACAAAATGAGCAAACAGAGAAATTCAAAAAAATAAATAGCCAAATGTATGATGCAGACTATCAAATAGGTGTATCTAAAAATAAAATTAGCGGTGTTATAAATTTATTGTGGGCATATTGTTATGTTGCAGGATTTGGTATAGGAATTGTATATATATTAAATGGAGCAGTTACAGCAGGAGGAATTGTAGCATTTATAGGATATATAGGACAAATTTTAGGAGATTTTGTATCAGCTATACAAAGTATGTTACAAAGATTGCCTTATTTTAAACAATCTATAAATAGATTTAATTATTTTCTAAACCTGGAGGAGTTTCAAGAACAGGGTAAAAAATTAGAAAAGATAGATAAAATTGAAATTAGGCATTTATCATATTGGTACAATGATAATAAAAAACCAAGTTTAAATGATATAAATATGACAATCAAAAAAGGTGAAAAGATAGGAATTATAGGAGAAGTAGGTAGTGGAAAAACTACATTAATGAATATATTATGTGGCTTTTATGAAATACCAAATGAAATGATTTATATAAATGATCAAGATATTAATACATATCAAAGAAATACAATTTTTGAAAAATATAATTATGGGGTTCAGTCAAACATCATATTGGATAATACAATAAAGGCAAATATCGATATTAAAGAAGACCTAGAAGATAAAGAATTAGAAACTATTATACAAAATGCAGAACTAAAAGAAGATATAGAAAAACTAGAAAATAAAGAAAATACTTTTGTTGGAGAAAAAGGTATTAAATTATCAGGAGGTCAAAAGCAAAGAATATCAATTGCAAGAAATTTAGGTAAAATTAGAGATATCAATATTTTTGATGACACTCTTTCAGCTTTAGATACTAAAACTGAAAAAAAGATAATAGATACCTTAATAAGAAAAGTTTCAAATAATACACTAATAGTAATTTCTAATAAAATATCTAATTTAAAGCAATTAGATAAAATATATATTTTACTAAATGGACAAATACAAGATTGTGGTACACATGAAGAATTAATGCAAAGAAGTGAATTTTATAAAGAACTAGAGTACCTTGAAAGAAAGGAAGAAACAGATGAAATATATTCTAAAGAAGAATGCTAAAATATTACTTTTAGTTGGAATCTCTATAATTATAGTTAATATTTTAAGTGCTTCACATCCCTTAGTTATGAAAAGAATATTGGACATTGATATAAGATCAAAAGATGCTTTAATAAGATTATTTTTAACATATTTTATAATACATATTATTTTAGTATTAGCAAAAAACACAAGAAATAGTATTATAAATAAGGTAATGTCAAAAATACTAAAAGATTTAAGAGAAAAATTATTTTGTCATATATTAAAATGGGATATGTCAACATATCAAAAATACAATTCTTCAGAAATTTATACAAGACTAACAGCAGATATAGATAATGTATCATCACTATTTTTAGGAACAATGCAAGTAGTATTAAATGATGTTGTTTATATTATAACTATGGTAATCTTTATGTTTTTTGCAGATATAAAATTAGCCATTATTGGAAGTAGTGCAATTTTATTAAATGCAATAGTGTCTTACATATTTACACATCAAGTAGCTAATTGTAATAAAATAATTTTAGATAAAAGGGATAAAGAAAATAAACAGTTTTCTGAAATGTATAATAAAAATAAATTAACTTTCTTATATGGATTGCAAAAAAAGAATAAAGATAGAATATGTCAAACATTAGATGAGGAGTTAATTTATAGAAAAAAATGGATTTTTGATGAGAGTTTTATTTATCCACTTGCTGTAACAATACAAGCAATTGCGATTTATCTAATCTTGATTTATGTATTTCATATTAATATTACAATTTCTTTAGGAAGTATTTATCTTGTAATAAATTATATACAAAATTGTAGAAGTCCTTTAAATGAAATATTTACAGAATTAGAAGAAATACAATCTTCTAGTATGTCATTAAAAAGAATTAATAAATTATTAAAAGAGCAAAGAAAAGAAGACATAGAAACAGGAGAAATTGTAGAAGATTTAAAAGGTGATATTGAATTTGAAAATGTTTGTATGCAATATGGAGAGAATAAAGTACTGCATAATATATCATTTATTATAAAAGAAGGTAATAAAGTAACAATTGCAGGGAAAACAGGTGTAGGAAAAACAACACTTGCTAATATTCTTATGAGATTATATCCTATACAAAGTGGAAAAATATTAATTGGAGGAAGAAACATTCAAGAAATAAGAATACAAGATATAAGGAAAAATATTTCTTATATTTCACAAACACCGTATATACTAAATGATACATTAAAAAATAATATTATATTGGGAGATAAAACAATTACAGATGAACAAATAAGAATTGTTGCAAATGAAATAGGTTTTGAAAAAGTTTTAGATAAATTTACAGATGGATTAGAAGAAAAAATAGAAAAGAATAAATTATCATATGGACAACTTCAAATGATAGCCTTTTTAAGAGCAATTTTGCATAAAGCAAATATTTATATATTTGACGAACCAACTTCAAATATAGATTTGAAAACAGAGTATAGGATCCAAAAATTAATAGATAGGATAACAGAAGAAAGTACAGTAATTATAATTGCACATAGAAAATCTACTATTGAAAATTCTGATAAAATTATTTATTTAAAAGATGGAAAAGTAGATATGATAGTAAATAAAGAAAAAGTTTTTAATTAACTATACAATATAATCAACAATAAACTAATTAAAAACAAATTTTCGTAAATATATTGCAATTCATTTGAAATTGTAATAAACAAAGCAAAAGAATCTTGTAAAAATAGTGATATTACTGTTTTTGACCATTTTGTCGATGTCGACAAAATGGTCAAATAGGTTCAGGAGCACAAAGAAAAAAAATAGATTATAAATTAACAAGTTATGATTGTTATTTATTTGCACATAATGGTGATACAA
>JAAVXM010000020.1 GCA_022790575.1 Clostridia bacterium
CAATTCTCATTAATAGTCTATAATGTGACCAACTCAATTCGTCACACAGTGTGTGGCGAATTGGAAAAGCACGATAAAATTGTCTCATATATTTTAAATTTGTAACTGTAAATCCTTTTCCAAATTCTTTAGTTAATTGTTCTGATAAATATTGTAATAGTTTTTTACCATATTCTGCTCTGTCATTTTCTCCACATGCTTTATGTATTTCTTGCCCTATCTCCCAATATGCTTGTACCATTGCTAAATTTACTACTGTATATACTTTTGATTGTGCTGTCAATACACTATTTCTAATTATTTTATATGATTCTTCTGGCTGTATTGTTATTTGGTTATCACTCATAAATTTCCTCCTTTTAATTATTCTAAAATACCATCATCACCTACTAATTTAATATTAGCACTATTAGGTTTAAATTCATTATCTAATTCATCTATATAAGCATATTGAGGTATATATAATGCATTTCCTGAAATTATGCACTCTCCTGGTCCTAATACTGTTACCATATTTAAACTTGCTTCATTCATATAAGCTACTGTTTTTCTTATTTTCTCTATATCATTAGGATTTACTAATTTATGTATAAAATAATTTTGCAATTGTGATGTTATAGTTGTCGATATATCACTTGGTCTTTGACTTGCAATCATAAGATATACTCCAAATTTTCTTCCTTCTTTTATTATTTTTTCAAACGTTTTTAAACTATTTCCATGTATCTCTGTTTCTTCTTTGTTATTTGACAATAAATTATGTGCTTCATCAATTACAATATTTAAAATTGATTTTACTTCACTATTCCCCTTGCTTTCTGTTTTATTATCATACAATATATTAGAAATTAATGAAGGTATGACTTCTTTCATTTCTTTATTTACATTCCCTAATTGAATTACACATATATTTTTATCTTCAAAAATACTGTCTTCTATTTTCTCTGTTGAGGATTCAAAAATTTTTAAAAGTTGTAACTTTTTATTAGCCATTCTAAACATTAATGGGCTTATATATTCAAAATTTATTCCATTTTCATTTCTTTGTACAATCTCTAGTAATAATTCAAATTCAAATCTATCTAAAGAATTTTGTATAGGTTTAACTTTGATATCAAGTTTATCTATATCTCCCATTGTTTTTAAATTATAATTATCTATATCGTAATAAAAATCTCCTGTTCTACCATTAAACTTTACCCTGTCTATATTTTCAAAATATTGCTCTGCATAGTTTCTTATTGAATAGAACATTGCATTCTTTTTATTATAAATAATTCGCTTTATCAAATTCAGCCCTCTATGATTATCTGCATCAAATTCTTTCTTAGAATTTTCGTATGCTCTTCTTATAATAGGCATTTGTGTTTTTTCTGTAGCATTTAGTATTATTCCCCAATCTTCAGCTGACAAATCTTTAAAGTTAAATGGTATTTTACTTCCACTATTTTTTCTAGTATTTAAATTAAATATTTTCTTTTTCTGTTCATTACAAATTGCATTTTCTCCATATTCGTTATTTAAATCAAAAATTAATATTTTAGAATTATTTTTTTGAGGAAGTTTCTCAGTCTTTACTATATATTCCTTTAATATTTTAGACATTGTATTTGATTTACCACTTCCCGTATTTCCAAATATACCTATATGTGAAGGTATTAGTTGATTTATATCTAATGCAATATCATTAGCATTATCAAAAAGATTTTTTCCTATTTTTATTGATTCTTGAGGTTTGTAAAAAATAATTTCAAAATCCTTTTTTTCTAAAGTTTCTATCTTCGCTTCTACTATTGGTAATAGTCTTAGTCCTCCTAAAAATTTTCCATTTGAAATCCTACCCTTAACTTCAAGTTCAACTAAATATGCTATTTCTTTAGTTTCATTATTATCAAATTTCAAATATTCTCCTACTATTTGGCATATTATAATATCTAGTCCAACTCTTGTTTTTACATAACTATTTATTTGAGGAGCTGGAATTATATTTCCATTTTCTATAATATGAGGAGGCAACTTTTTGTCCATCTTTGCTAAAATTTTTATCCCTCTAACTTCAACAATCTTACCTATAAGCATTATTTTAACACTCCTTCAATTATATTAGAACATCTTTTTACTGTCCCTATTTTTTCTTTTAGTTGGTCTATAACAATAACTTTATCACCATGTTTTTGTATCGTTTCTGGAAGCTCTTCATCATTATTATATCTAAACCAAATTACTGTTAAAGATGATTCTATCGCATCTGATATTATCCCATTTAGATGTTCATCATTCCCAGAATACCCAATTACTATTAAAACTGCATTTTGCTTTATAAGTTCCTCCTTCATCAAAAACATTAATTCAAAAAATCTTGGTCCAAGTGCTGTTTCATACTTTTTATTTCCAGGATATATAATTGCATCTTGTTTTAAAATCCCTTTTTCTACACTACCATGTAATTTTGCAGTTATAAATGTAGGTACCTTTTTGTTATATTTAAAGTTATATCCAATAACATCAAAGAAATTTGTTTTTTTATATGAATCTGCACTAAGTACATTATTCATATAACTTTTTTCTTGTAAAATTGTTTCCACAATATCATCGTAATTTAATGTAAAAATGTTAATTTTATACGATGAATCTTGCCTATTTTCTGTAGTATCAACTAAAGTATATACATTTTTCATTAATATTCCTATATCTTGTAAATCGTTACTATTCATATCTAGTTCTTTCTCTGCTTGGTTAAACTCATCAACAAATAATTTTTCTGCCATTTTTCTCTCTTTTCCATTTAATGAATTTAACTTTTCTTCAAAAGAATTACTAGTCCCCTCATATTTTTCGCTTAAAAATTCATTTGTTTTACTAAAACCAACCAATTGTGGAAAAGCTCTTCCATTAACTCCTGAACCGAAAAGGAAATTTATATTAGCAGAAGCAAAAATTTCTCTTAATTTGTATCTTTCAATTAATTTTTTATTTAATTCTTCTTCTGTTTTTTCTTTTATCTCTATTTCATCATTCAATAGTTCATCCATGTTCATTCCTCTTTTCCAAACACTTCCGATTAAGTTTTACCTCTAAACATTCATATATTTTAATAAACAATTATACTACTCCACACACCATATCAACTTCTATCGTTACTTTAATTTTATGATTTTCTACTCGTTTAACCTTATTTTTGCCTTTTCTCTCAAAACTAATAAAATCCTCAAAAGCAGTAAATTCAACTATTTTATCTAATTCTTTAGATATAGCACCGAGCAACATTCCACATGGCTCACACATAGGCTGTAGATAGTTTTTGCTTACCTCGTATGATGACTGTTGATTTTCTTGTCTTTGAACTGCCGAGTTTTTCTCGGTTGTTGAATCTTCACATTTGATTTCGTTTCCAGATTTTAGGATAAAAGTTATAACTCTTGGATTTATATTTCCTTTTTCTTCTTTCTCTCCTATTATAACTTTTTCTATCATTAGTTCAAAAACATCTTTATCAAATTCTGGCATGATTTCATTATCTTTAAACAAAGTTTTAAACTTGTTTAATCCTTGATTTAAACTAATTGAATCTTCTAATTCTAGCTG
>JAAVXM010000021.1 GCA_022790575.1 Clostridia bacterium
ACCTAGAAAAAGTAACAGACTTTGTAATTGAACAAATCAAGAAAAGATGTAAAGAGTTTTTGAATGAAGAAAAATACACTAAAATAGCCAATACATCAAAAGACAAGATAATGAAAGATAAGTTTAATGTCAAAAATGAAATTCTTATTTTAGAAAAGAAAACTAAAGATATAAACAAGCGAATAGACAAGCTATATGAAGATAAATATAATGGGCTATTTGAAGATGAAGATTTTAAAAGGCTTTATACAAAGCAAATAGAAAGCAGAAAACAAGCAGAAGAAAGAATAAAGCAGTTACAAGAACTAGAAGAAAAAGAAGATTCTTCAATAGACATCAATAAACTTGTAAGCGATTTTGTAAATATGAAAGAAATAACAAGAACAATGCTTGTATCTTTAGTAGATAAGATAGAAATATCAGAAAGTAAAGAAATAACGATATATTATAAATTCAATATTTTAAATATGGAAAATGAAAATAAATTAAAAAATGTTGGCTAAATTAAAAAAATAGTCATAACGGAACATTAGGACGATTATAGTATTATTGATATTGGCAGGAACAAGTATAGCAATGTTAACAGGCGATAATGGAATAATAAGACAAGCACAAAATGCAAAAAATAACTCAGCTAAAGCAGAGTTTGAGGAAAAAGTAAAGTTAGCAGTGACAGCGTCAAGAACAAATGAAGAAGGAAAAATAGATTTAGAAGAACTAGAAACGGAATTAAAAAATGCAGGAATGACAAATATAGAGAAAAATGGACCAAATGAAGGGCTACCATGGCTAGTAAAAGAAAAGGGATATATATATGAGATAAAAGAGGATGGGACAGTAGAGGCAAAGAGTGGAGTGTCGTTAAGTAGAACGACATTAAAACTATTGGCAGGAAGAACATATAAATTAGAAGTAAGTAAAACAGAAGAAGTGAAAGAAACAGCAAAATGGAGTACAAGTAATGCAGCAGTAGCAACAGTAGACCAAAACGGAAATGTAACAGCAGTAGGAAAAGTAGGAGATACAGCAGAAATAACAGTAGAAATAGGAAATCACAGTGATAAATGTACAGTAACAATAGTATCAGAGGTAACAGAAATAAGTGCAGAGGCAATAGAAGTAGCAGTAGGAGAGACAAAACCAATAGTAGTAAAAACAACACCATCAGGAGAAGTAGAAGACTTAACATATAGTTATAGTAGTGGAGACACAAGTAAATTAACAGTAGAAGAGAAAACAGGAAGAGTAAAAGGAGTGGCATCAGGAGAAGTGGTGGTAACAATAACAGGAACAAAACAAAATGGAAGAATAGTGACAACAACATGTGCAGTAACAGTTAATGTAAAAAAGAATCCAACAGTAGCAGATATAATAGCAAACAAAAGTGAATACTATGGAAAGGTAGTAACAAATTATACAGCAGGAGGGGTCAAATATAGAATATTTTATGTAGAAGAAGACCAAGGGAACGGAAAAGGAAAATATGGACCAGCGAACACAATTTATTTGAAGGCAGATTACGATTCAAGTAAGACGTTAAGGTTGGATAATTATGCAAACTATAATAAAACAACAACAAAAGTGAAAGAAATGAATCCAGATTGGGCAAAAACAACAAACAGAGGAAATAGTGAAAGTTCATGGAACGCAAATGAACAGGCAGCAGCATGGTTATGTACGCCATCAATGGAAGGAAATGAAGATTTGCCATGGTCAAGTTATTATGATGGAACAAAGGCCAATTATGTAATAGGAGGGCCAAGTGCAGAGATGTATTGTGACTCATATAATAGTGTAAGCCATGCAGGGGTAACGAATTATACATTAGGAGCGAAATATAGTGAAACTCAGGCTCCCGGGTATGTATACACTGTAAATGGAGAGAGTCCAGGAGCTGGATATGATGATTGTTATACAGGAAAAGATACAGTAGATTATAAAAATTATGGAAGTATGTACTGTGGATACCAAGGAAGCAAAGGAAACTATTGGTGGTGGATTGCTTCACCTTCTTCACATGGAACAAGTGAAGACCAAGTGTGCGTTTCGTCTGCCACTGACTCATACTTGATCTTTGGAGACTACATTAAACATAACTACTCCTATGTTTTTTGTCCTCTAGTTTCTTTAAGGTCTGATTTCAAGATACAAATAGAGAAGTAGGAAAAGTAGGAGAGGATAAAGAGGTCGGGCGAAGCTGATAAAAAGGAAGAGAAAGAAGAGTGCCCAACGGAATGATTGATGTGAAATATACATTATACAAACAAAAAAGATATGCCAGTAGAGATGAAAATATGCATAGAGGAGAGTTTAGTGAACTATTCTCATAATGCATGAAGAGTAACTACTGGTTTTTCCGTTTACATTCGAAGCTTGATTCAAAACTTATATTTTTACTTTAGTGGAGTGTATGAATAAGTGAGAGGATAATTGGAATGAGTATAAAACTTATATTTATTACTTGACAAGGTCCTCATATAGCATGTTTAAAATAATTTATCATAAAGCCTTGATTTTTTTGTAAGAATATAGTAAAATAATTGTGTAAAAAAGTTCCTTACACTTAGCACAATAAAAAACACCTAATATTGTAGCTCGGTATAAGGAGAAAAAGAAATAGGAGGTGTTAATATGACAGTAGAAAGAAAACAAGAAATAATCAATGAATTTAGAAGAGATGAAAAAGATACAGGTTCATCAGAAGTACAAATTGCTCTTTTAACAGAAAGAATAAAAGAATTAACAGAGCACTTAAAAGTTCATAAAAAAGACAATCATTCAAGAAGAGGACTTCTAAAAATGGTAGGAAAAAGAAGAAATTTATTAAACTACTTAGCAAAAAAAGATGAAGAAACATATAAAGCATTAGTTGCGAAATTGGGACTAAGAAAATAGTTAATAAGTTGTAAAAGGAGGCGTTTGCAACCAGGCTAACGTCTCCTTTTTGAGTAATAAGTGGAAAAAACATAAAAATTAAAAATGAAAGTAAACTAGAATTAGAAAAGTAGCTTGTATAATGTTCTAAAAAAATGTAGAGAATATTATAGAGGTTACAATCTAACTAGTTTACTCTCAAAGAGGTGTAAACATGAATATGAGAAAAACTTATATTCAAAAATAAGGAGGAAAATATGTTTAAAAGTTATGAAACAGAACTAGCAGGAAGAAAGCTAGTAATAGAAACAGGTAAACTAGCAGGACTAGCAAATGGGAGTGTATTAGTAAAATATGGAGACACAGTTGTAATGGTAAATGTTACAGCATCAAAAGAGCCAAAAGAAGGAATTGACTTTTTCCCATTATCAGTAGATTATGAAGAAAAATTATATTCAGTAGGTAAAATTCCAGGTTCATTCCAAAAAAGAGAAGGAAAACCAAGTGATAAAGCAGTATTAGTATCAAGAGCAATAGATAGACCATTAAGACCACTATTCCCAAAAGACTTTAGGAATGATGTAGTAGTAGTTGCGACAGTATTATGTGTGGAACAAGATAATTCGCCAGAAGTAGCAGCAATGATAGGAGCATCAGCAGCACTATCAATTTCAGACATACCATTTGGAGGACCAACAGCAGCAGTAAATGTAGGATTAGTAAAGGGGCAAATTGTAATAAATCCAACAGAAGAGCAAAGAAAGATAAGCGATTTAACACTAACAGTAGCAGGAACAGCAGAAAAAGTTGCAATGATAGAAGCAGGAGCAAATGAAGTTACAGAAGAAGTAATGCTAGAAGCAATAAAAAGAGGACATGAAGAAATAAAGAAAATTTGTCAATTTATATCAAAAATGAAAGAAGAGATTGGAAAACCAAAATTTGAATATAAATCATTTGCAGTAGACCATGAAATTTATGATTTTATGGCAGAAAAATTTACAGAAAAAATGAAACAAGCAGTACAAGAAGTTGACAAAGACACAAGAGATAATAATGTAGATGCAATATCAGAAGAAATAATGTCAGCAGTTGTAGAAAAAATAGGAGAAGAAGAAGCAGAAAAAAGAGAACAAGAAATAGGAGAAGCAATATATAAACTAGAAAAGAAATGTGTAAGAGACATGATTTTCTATGAGCATAAAAGAGTTGATGGAAGAGCAATAGACGAAATTAGACCATTATCATGTGAAGTAGGACTATTACCACGTACACATGGAAGTGCATTATTCACAAGAGGTCAAACACAAGTAATGTCAATAGTAACTCTTGGGATGATAAGTGAGGAACAAGAATTAGATGGAATAGACACAGAAACATCTAAAAGATATATGCACCAATATAACTTCCCAGCATATAGTGTTGGAGAGGCAAGAACTTCAAGAGGCCCAGGAAGAAGAGAAGTTGGTCATGGTGCATTAGCTGAAAAAGCGTTAGTAGCAGTATTACCAACAAAAGAGGAGTTCCCATATGCAATAAGAGTAGTATCAGAGGTATTATCATCAAATGGTTCAACATCTCAAGCAAGTATATGTGGAAGTACATTATCATTGATGGATGCAGGTGTACCAATAAAGAGACCAGTAGCAGGTATATCAACAGGGTTAGTAACAAATCCAGAAAATCCAGATGACTATATTATGTTGACAGATATCCAAGGATTAGAAGATTTCTTTGGAGATATGGACTTTAAAGTTGGTGGAACAGAAAAAGGAATAACAGCAATACAAGTAGATATAAAAGTTGATGGATTATCATATAAAATAATTGAAGAAGCATTTGAGAAAACTAAAAAGGCAAGACAATATATATTAGATGAAATCATGAAACCACAATTATCTGAACCAAGAGAAGAAATATCAAAATATGCTCCACAAATTGTTTCAACAAAAATAAAAGTTGAGAAAATAAAAGATGTTATTGGTAAAGGTGGAGAAACAATAAATAAAATAATAGATGCAACAGGAGTAAAAATAGATATAGAAGAAGATGGACAAGTGATGATATATTCAGTTGACCAAGAAAAGGCATATGAAGCATTAGATATGATAGAAGATATTGTTAGAGAATTTGAAGTTGGACAAATATATTATGGTACAGTTACAAGAACAACAACTTTTGGTGCATTTGTAGATGTAGGAAATGGAAAAGAAGGTCTTGTTCATATTTCTAAAATTGCTAAAGAAAGAGTAAAAAATGTTGAAGATTATATAAAAGTAGGGGATAAAGTACCTGTTAAAGTAATTGGAATAGATGAACAAGGAAAAATTAATCTAACAATGACAGACTTGGTAGACAAAGAAAATTAGTATATATAGATAGAAAACATTGACAAGTATTTGTAAATGAGCTAGAATATAGCTGTAAAAAGGAGATAAGCCTCTAAAATAATAATTAGAGGCAAAATTTTTCTATGAGAAAGGAAGAATTATTATGAATATTATAATGTTAGGAGCTCAAGGTACTGGAAAAGGAACAGTAGCAGGATTAATAAGTGAACAGACAGGGATGCCACAAATTTCAACAGGAGACATTTTTAGAGAAAATATAAGTAAAAAAACAGAATTGGGAATAGAAGCAGATAAATACATATCAAAAGGATATTTAGTTCCAGATGAAATAACAATACCAATTGTAAAAGATAGATTAACATGGGAAGATGCTCAAAAAGGAGTTATACTAGATGGTTTCCCAAGAACAATAGAACAAGCTGAAGCATTAGATAAAATGTTATCAGAAAAAGGAGAAAAAATAGATTTAGTAATAAATTTAACAACTCCGAAAGAAGAAATTATAGACAGAATGTTAACAAGAAGAGTATGTACAAATCAAGAATGTAAAGCTATATACAATATAAAATTACATCCACCTAAAAAGGAAGGGATATGTGATAAATGTGGTTCTCAGTTAAAACAAAGAAAAGATGACTCAGACCCAGATGCAATAGAAAGAAGACTTGAAGAATATGAAGAAAAAACAAGTCCATTAGTAGAATATTATAGACAAAAGGGAGTTTTAAAAACAGAAACTGTAAGTACATCAATAAATAGAATGGGTCAAGATGTGGCTAAAGAAATAATAGAAGAAATCAAAAGCAAATAATCATATTATACAAGAAAGGTATCTGTTAAGATGGTAACAATAAAATCCAAAAAAGAAATAGAGTTAATGAGAGAAGCATGTAAAGTTACAGCATTAACACACAAAGCAATTGAAGAAACGATTAGACCTGGAATGACAACAGCTGATATAGACAAAATAGCAGAAGAAACAATGAGAAAATATGGAGCAAAATCGGCAGAAAAAGGATATGACTTAGGTATTCCAGGAGTACCGCCATATCCAGCTTCAACATGTATATCAATAAATGATGAAGTAATACATGGAGTGCCATCAAATAAAAGAATAATAAAAGATGGTGACATAGTAAGTGTAGATTTAGTAGCATTAAAAAATGGATATAATGGAGATGCAGCAAGGACATATATTGTAGGAAATGTTCCAAAAGAGACAATAAGATTAGTAGAAGTTACAAAGCAAGCTTTTTTTGAAGGTATAAAATATGCTAAAAAAGGGAATAGACTAGGAGACATTTCACATGCAATTGGGGAATATGTACATTCTCAAGGATATTCTGTTGTAAAAGAGTTCCAAGGTCATGGGATAGGAAAAGATATGCATGAAGACCCAGGAATACCAAACTATGGTAAGGCAGGAAAAGGAATAAGATTAGAACCTGGAATGACATTAGCAATAGAACCAATGGTAATACAGGGAAAGCCTGATATTTGGGAACTTGAAGATGGATGGACAATAGTAACACAAGATGGCAGTTTAGCTGCACATTATGAAAATACAATTTTAATTACAGAAAATGAGCCAGAAGTATTGACAATACTATAAGTTTGTTATATAATGTATGAGTTCAAACTATATTTAGGGAGAATATGGCATTTTAGATATACTCTAAAAGTGCAAAGCTCTTTAAGAAGGAGGTAAAAGACTTGGCAAAGGAAGATGTTATTGAAGTAGAAGGAACAGTAGTTGAAACACTACCAAATACTAATTTCAAAGTAGAACTTGAAAATGGACATCAAATTTTAGCACATATTTCTGGGAAACTAAGAATGAATTATATTAAAATTCTACCAGGAGATAAAGTTAAAGTTGAATTATCACCATATGATTTAACAAGAGGAAGAATCACTTGGAGAGCAAAATAGAACAAATAGAAAAAACAATTAACCCAAATAAATACATACCTATAGGGAGGTGCAAGGAAGTGAAAGTAAGACCATCAGTAAAACCAATATGTGACAAATGTAAAGTAATAAAAAGAAAAGGTACAATTAGAGTTATATGTGAAAACCCTAAGCATAAGCAAAGACAGGGGTAATTTAAAAAGTTTATAACACAAATTAGGTAGCGGCTGTTAAACTACTATTAGTTTACATATCAAATTTGTGTTTATATATATGTCCAAAATTGAACTTAAAGACCTATATATAAAAATAGGTGCATTTCACCTTTAAGGAAAATTGGGACAACACTAAAACAAAAAAGAAAAAGAAATTTTGGAGGTGCAAAAAAACATGGCTCGTATAGCAGGAGTAGATTTACCTAAAGAAAAAAGAGTTGAAATAGGACTAACATATATTTATGGAATAGGAATAGTAAGCTCAAGAAAAATAATAGAAAAAGCTGGGGTAAATCCAGATACAAGAGTAAAAGACCTAACTGATGAAGAAGTTAATAAAATAAGAAAAGTTATTGATGAATCATATAAAGTTGAAGGTGATTTAAGAAGAGAAGTAGCTCTTAATATAAAAAGACTAACAGAAATTGGATGTTATAGAGGATTAAGACATAGAAGAGGACTTCCTGTAAGAGGACAAAGAACAAAAACTAATGCTCGTACAAGAAAAGGTCCAAGAAAATTAGTTAGCAAATCTAAAAAATAAAATAAAAATAAATAGCTAAAATGCATATGATGCAAAAAACAAACAAAGTTAAGGTGCAATAATAGGCATCGAACTTCTAATTTAAGGAGGGAAATAAAGACAATGGCTAATAAAAATGTAGCAAAAAAACCAGTAGCTAGAAGAAACAGAAAAAATATAGACAAAGGTGAAGCACACATTCATTCTAGCTTCAATAATACAATAGTTACAATAACAGATACAAAGGGAAATACAATATCATGGGGAAGTGCTGGAGGATTGGGATTTAAAGGTTCAAGAAAAAGCACACCATTTGCAGCAGGAGAAGTAGCTGAAACAGCAGCAAAAGCAGCAATGGAACATGGACTAAAAACTGTGGAAGTATATGTTAAAGGACCTGGTTCTGGTAGAGAAGCAGCTATAAGAGCACTTCAAGCAGCAGGTTTAGAATTAAGTAGCATAAAAGATGTAACACCAATTCCACACAATGGTTGTAGACCACCAAAAAGAAGAAGAGTATAATATAAAAAATAACAAAAATAATGAAAGAGGTGTAAATAAAAAATGGCACGTTATATAGACGAACAATGTCGTATTTGTCGTAGAGAAGGGCAAAAATTGTTCTTAAAAGGTTCAAGATGTTACACTGATAAATGTAGTATATCAAGAAGAAACTATGCACCAGGTCAACATGGACAAAAAAGAGCAAAACTTTCTGAATACGGAACACAATTAAGAGAAAAACAAAAAACAAAATCATATTATGGAGTTGGAGAAAAACAATTCAGAGGATATTTTGAAATGGCATCTAATAAAAAAGGAGTAACAGGTGAAAACTTATTACAAATATTAGAAAGCAGATTAGATAATGTTGTATACAGACTAGGATTTGGAACATCAAGAGCACAAGCAAGACAATTTGTAAACCATGGACAATTTGAAGTAAATGGTAGAAAAGTTGACATTCCATCTTATTTAGTTAAAGCTGGAGATGTTATAACTGTAAGAGAAAGTAAAAAAGATAATAGCACAATAAAAGCTAATGTAGAAGCTAATGCTACTAGACCAATTCCAGCATGGTTAGAATTAAATAATGAAACTTTAAGTGGTAAAGTAATAAAATTGGCATCTAGAGAAGATGTTGATATTCCAATTGAAGAACATTTAATAGTAGAGCTTTACTCTAAATAATAGTTTTTAAAAAATATTAGGAGGTAGAAATGATAGAATTTGAAAAGCCAAATATTGAATGTCTAGAGGTTGATAACACAAACAATTATGCAAAATTTGTATGTGAGCCATTAGAAAGAGGATATGGAGTAACAATTGGAAATTCATTAAGACGTATATTGCTATCTTCATTAACAGGTTGTGCATTAACAAGTGTAAAAATTGAAGGAGTATTACATGAATTTTCAAGCATACCAAATGTTGTAGAAGATGTACCAGAAATTATAGTTAACTTAAAAAATGTCAGATTAAAATTTTCTGAAAATGAAGACAAAGTTATGAGAATTAATTTTAAAGGAGAAGGAGAAGTTACTGCAGCAGACATTATTACAGATGGAACTGTAGAAATTTTAAATCCAGATTTACATATAGCAACTGTATCTGAAGGTGGACAGCTAGTGATGGAAATGGTGGCAGATATGGGAAGAGGATATTCTCCTTCAGAAAAAAATAAAAAACCAAACCAAGACATATCTGTGCTTCCAATAGATTCAATTTATACACCAGTAAAAAAAGTAAATTATCAAGTAAAAAATACAAGAGTAGGGCAAATGGTTGATTATGACAAGCTAATCATAGAAGTTTGGACAGATGGAAGCTTAAAAGCTCATGAAGCATTAAGCTTAGCAGCCAAAGTTATGACAGGACATTTAGAACTATTTATAGACTTATCAGAAGCAACAAAAAGTACACAAGTAATGATTGAAAAAGAAGAATCTAAAAAAGAAAAGGTTTTAGAAACATCAATAGAAGAATTAGAATTATCTGTACGTTCATTCAATTGTTTAAAAAGAGCAGGAATTGCTACAGTAGAGGATTTAACAAATAAATCTGAAAGTGATATGATGAAAGTTAGAAACCTAGGAAAGAAATCATTAGATGAAGTAATAGCAAAATTACATTCATTAGGTTTAGGTTTCGCAGAAGATGATGAATAAAAAAGAGAGATAAACACTTAAAAGTTTACTCAAAAAAGGAAGGTGAAAGAAGTTGGCTACAAATAGAAAATTAGGTAGAACTACTGATATAAGAATGGCTATGTTAAAAAATCTAACAACAGATTTAATATTACATGGTAAAATAGAAACAACAGAAGCTAGAGCTAAAGAAGTAAAATCTATAGCAGATAGTATAATATCACTAGCAATAAAAGAAAAAGATAACTTTGAAACAGTAGATGTAAAAGTTGTAAAAGCAAAATTAGATTCTAAAGGTAACAAAGTTACAGAAATGGCAAAAAGCAAAAATGGTAAAGAATATTTAAAAGTTGTAAAAGAAGAGACAACAGAAAGTAGACAAAAAGATATGCCATCAAGATTAAATGCTAGAAGAAAAATGATGACTAAAATAAATAAAGTTAAAGACAGTAAAGGGAATAATATAGACTTAATATCAAAATTATTCAATGAAATAGCTCCAAAATATGAAGGAAGAGTTGGAGGATATACAAGAATAATCAAAGCTGGACCACGTAAAGGTGATGGAGCAGAAGTAGCTATATTACAATTAGTTTAATAATAGTGACAAAATTAAAACGAAATTGTCACAATAAGAAATTTAATAAAATTATCAAGAGTGGAGTAGAGAACGGCTCGTTAATCCCACAGCAACCTATCTAAAAAAGACAAGGTGCTAATACCGGCAAAGCAGTAGCTTTGAGTGATGATTATCAGTAAAAAACTCTTAGCATAAAAGCTAAGGTTTTTTTTATATAAAAATTTTTGAATTTCCTATAGTAAAAAAATTATATTAAATAGATATTTATAAAGGAGAAAGATATGGAAAAATTATATTTTACATCTGAAAGTGTAACTGAAGGTCATCCAGACAAATTATGTGATTACATATCAGATACAATATTAGATGAAGCACTAAAACAGGATAAAAATTCAAGAGTAGCAGTAGAAACATTTGCGTCAGCAAACCAAATAACAATAGCAGGGCAAATAACAACAAATGCAAAATTAGATATAGAGCAAATAGTAAGAGACAGAATAAAAGAAATAGGATATGATAATTCGAAATTAGATATAGATTATAGAAGCTGTAAAATAGATATAAATATAACAAAGCAAAGTTCAGATATAGCACAAGGAGTAGATATAGGTGGAGCAGGAGACCAAGGGATAATGTTTGGGTTTGCATCAGATGAAACAGAAGCATATATGCCATTTGCAATAGATATGGCACATAAGTTATCTAAAAGGCTAACAGAAGTACGAAAAACTGGAATTTTACCATATCTAAGACCAGATGGAAAAACTCAAGTGACAGTAGAATATGTTGATGGAAAAGTTAATAGAATAGATACAATATTAATATCGACACAACACAATGAAGATGTTGATATAGATGCATTAGTAACAGATATAAAAGAAAAAGTTATAAATGCAGTTATACCATCAAAATATTTAGATAATGAAACAAAATATTATATAAATCCAACAGGAAGATTTGTTATAGGAGGACCATTAGGAGATACAGGATTAACAGGAAGAAAGATTATAGTTGATACATATGGAGGATATGCACGTCATGGAGGAGGAGCATTTTCAGGAAAAGATGCAACAAAAGTTGATAGAAGTGCAGCATATATGTTAAGACATATAGCCAAAAATATAGTTGCAAATGGATATGCAAAAAAATGTGAAATACAGGTAGCATATGCAATTGGAATGGAGCAACCGATGTCTGTATTTGTAGAGACTTTTGGAACAAATAAAGTTCCACATAAAGAAATTTTAGATATAATTAATAGAAACTTTGATTTAACTCCAAATGGAATAATAGAATATTTAAAATTAAGAGAACCAATCTTTACAAAAACCACTAATTATGGTCATTTTGGAAGAACAGAATTACCATGGGAACAAATAATCACATTAAAATAATATATAACATATAATAGCCATAAGAGAAGATTGAAATTATAATTTATTAAGGAATCTATATGATAGTATTTTCAATCTGAGAAAGGAATGAAATTAAGTATGGAGAATTTTATTATAAGCTCATTACTTTGGACATTTGCTCTTTATGGCTTATTTGAATTTATAAAACAAATAGTATATATGTTTACATATACAAATATGAAGGCAGATGGGATATACATAATAATTGCTGTAAAAAACCAAGAAGAAAGAATAGAGGGATTTTTAAGGTCAAGCTTATTTAAGCTGCTATATGGAAAAGAAGAGTACATAAAAGATATTATAGTTGCAGATTTAGATTCTACAGACAAAACGAGAGAAATTGTAGATAAAATGTCAATTGATTATGAATGTGTAAGAATTGCAAATTGGAAAGAATGTAAAGATATAATAGATAGTATAGATGGAGAAGAAAAAACTATAAAAAAAGGCTGTTAGATAATTGAAAACAGGCAAATTCTGTGATAAACTAATAATATTAGAAAAAAAGAAGAGAGGACAAAAGTGGAAGAAAAACAAGGAGTATTAACAGAAATAATATATCAAAATGAATTAAATAGTTATATAGTTGGAGTTCTTGAAACAGAAAATGATGAAATTACAGTAGTAGGATATTTACCATTTGTTAAAAAAGGAGATACATTAAAAGTAATAGGAAAAACAGTTGAACATAAAGACTATGGAGAACAGTTCAAAATAGAGACATTTGAGAAATTAATGCCACAAACATTAGCTGCATTGGAAACATATTTAGCAAGTGGAAACATAAAAAGAATAGGTCCATCAACAGCAAAAAAGATAATTAAAACATTTGGAGAACAAACAATACATGTATTAAAATTTGAACCAGAGAAATTAGAACAAATAAAAGGAATTAATCATAGCAAAGCAATTGAAATATCAGAAAGTTTTATTGAAAATCAAGAATTATGGCAGATTGTAGGCTTTTTGGAGAAGTTTGGAATAGGAGCAGAAAGAGCCAAAAAAGTATATGATTTATTTGGGATTAATGCAATTGCAGAAATAGAGGCAAATCCATATATATTAATAGATATATCAAAAGGTGTCGATTTTAAACAGATAGATGGAATGGCAATAAAAATGGGAGTAGAAAGAGAAAATCAAAAAAGGGTAAAAAGTGGTATAAAATATGCATTAATTAAAATCACATACAATGGACATTGCTGTACATTAAAGAGTAATCTTATAGAATATGTAAGACAGTTATTAGGAGTATCAGAAGAGATAATAAATGAGGGAATAATAAATTTAAAAGTAAATAATGAAATTGTTGTTGAAGAGAGAGAAGAAGAATGGGTATATTTATATACATTTTTTAAAACAGAAGAACAAATTGCCAAAAGGATATTAGGATTAGAAAAATCGAGAAACATAAAAAAAGTTAATGATATTGAAAAAGAGTTAGATATAATAGAAATGAGGGCAGATATACAATTATCAGACAAACAAAAAGAAGCAATAAAAACAATAAACGAAAATAATGTAACAATAATAACAGGAGGACCAGGAACAGGAAAAACAACAATAATAAAAAGCATTATAGAAATATATAAACAAAAGAAATATAAAATAGTATTAGCTGCACCAACAGGAAGGGCAGCAAAGAGGATGACTGAAACAACAGGAGAAGATGCAAGTACATTACATAGATTATTAGAAATAGGAAGAATAGATGAGGAGTCTTTATTTAAAGATAACTCTGACCACAAAGGTGCGCCAATAGATGCAGATATTGTAATAGTTGATGAAGTATCAATGGTAGATATGTTTATAATGAACTATTTATTAGGATGCATATATAAGGGAGCTAAATTAATATTAGTAGGAGATAGTGACCAATTACAATCTGTTGGTGCAGGCAGTGTATTACAAGACTTTATAGATTCAGAGATAATTTCCACAGTACATTTAGACAAGATTTTTAGACAAGCAGCTAAAAGCAAGATAATAGTAAATGCGCATAGGGTAAATTGTGGCAAAAAGTTTATTGGTAAAGATGATGAGGAATTAGAGCAAGACTCAAAACAGGACTTTTTCTTTATAAAGGAAAACAATCAAGAAAAGATACTTGAGCAAGTATTATCTTTATGTAATGGAAGATTAAAAAAATTTGGAAGTTATAACTTTTTTGAAAATATACAAGTATTATCATCAACAAAAAAAGGATTGCTTGGTACAAAAGAATTAAATAAAGCATTACAAGATGAGTTAAACCCACACAGAAAAGGAGAAGCAGAAAAAAATAGTATGGGAACGACTTTTAGAATAGGAGATAGAGTAATGCAGATAAAAAATAATTATGATATTTCTTGGAGTAGAGAGATAGAAGGCATTGAAGAAATGAATAGTGGTATTTTTAATGGAGAAACAGGGATTATAACTGATATAGATGAAAAAGAAAAAAATATAACAGTTAGATTTGATGATGAAAAAGTTTGTGTATATGAATTTAATGAACTAGAGCAATTAGAGCATAGTTATTGTATAACAATACATAAAGCACAAGGGAGTGAATTTGATGTTGTAATAATGATTGCTCATCAAGCAGCTCCAATGCTATTAACTAGAAATCTATTATATACAGGATTAACTAGAGCAAAGAAACTTTTAATAGTAATTGGAAATGAGAAAATTGTGGATTTTATGATAAATAATGTAGATAGTAAAAAAAGAAACACAGGTTTAAAGTACAAGATGAAAACTATTGAACAGATACAAGAAGATAGAGTTTCTGGCATATTAAAGCGTCTACCAAAAAATGAATAAAATATTGATAAAAAAATAGGTATATGGTATAATTAGTCTATAAAAATAGAATGTGTTGAAAGTGAGAATTCAAAATGGAACTAATAGATGGAAAAGAATTAGCAAAAAAAATTAGACAAGATTTAAAAATAAGATGTGATGAGTTAAGGGAAAGCGGCAAAATTCCTAAACTTGCAGTAATAATGGTAGGAAACGATAGTGCATCAAAAGTATATGTAAGAAATAAAAGTAGAGCATGTGAAGAAATTGGAATAGAATATGAGGAACATTTATTAGATGAAAATATTAAACAAGAAGAGTTAATACAACTAATAGAAAAGTTAAACAAGGATAAGACAGTAAGTGGAATACTATTGCAAAGTCCAATTCCTAAACATTTAGATATAAATGAAGCATTTAGAACTATTGCTTCAGAAAAAGATGTTGATGGATTTAACCCAGTAAATGTAGGAAAACTATGTTTAAACCAAGACACATTTGTATCATGTACACCATATGGAATAATGAGAATGTTTGAAGAATACAATATAAACTTAGAAGGAAAGAAAGTTGTAATAATAGGTAGGAGCAATATAGTAGGGAAGCCATTAATACAATGCTGTTTAAATAAGAATGCAACAGTAATAGCATGTCATTCTAAAACAGAGAACATAAGCAAGTATACAGAAGATGCAGATGTAGTAATAGTTGCAATAGGAAAATCAAAATTCCTCACAGAAGATATGGTAAAAGATGGAACTGTAATAATCGATGTGGGAATTAACAGAGATTCAGATGGAAAATTAACAGGAGATGTAGATTTTGAAAAAGTAAGTCAAAAGGCGAGTTATATAACGCCAGTTCCAGGTGGGGTGGGACCAATGACAATTGCGATGCTTATGAATAATGTTATAAAAGCATGTTCTTATTAAGAATAATATAATTAATAAAAGGGGCAATATATAAAATTGTCTCTTTTTTGTTGGGTGTGATAGTGCATTGAATAAAGCAATTATCTAATTCTACCCAATTTAGATAAGATGAAATAGTATATAGAAAAGGAGGTAAAAATAAATGACAATAGAAAAAATCTTAATAAATAGTAAGAGTTATCCAATTCAATTAAAAAATATATATGAACCACCAAAAAGCTTATATGTATTGGGCAATAAAGAAATTCTAAAACAAAAGTCTATTGCAATTGTAGGTTCTCGAAAGGCTTCAGAATATGGTAAAAAGGTTGCATTTAAAATATCATCAGAACTAAGTCACAAAGATATTAATATAGTTAGTGGACTAGCACTAGGGATAGATACATATGCACATTTAGGGTGTTTACATGCTAATTGTAAAGCTAAAACAATTGCTGTTCTAGGCTGTGGATTAGAGCAAATCTATCCAAAGGAAAATAGGCATATTGCAATTGATATTTTAAAGTCTGGTGGTTGCATAATTTCTGAATATCCATGTGGAACTAAAATAGAAAGCAAAAACTTCCCTGAAAGAAATAGGATTATTAGCGGTTTGAGCAATGGTGTATTAATTGTTGAAGCGGCAGAGAAGAGTGGAGCTCTTATTACAGCTGATTTCGCCTTGGAGCAGGGAAAAGATGTTTTTGCTGTTCCTGGTGATATATTGAGCAATAATTCTTTTGGAACAAATAAACTTATAAAGGATGGTGCAATTTTGGTTACAAGTAGTGAAGATATATTGAAAGAAATATAATAAGAAAAAGTTTTTGCAAGTTCTAATAGCTATCAAATATGAATACAATTAAACAAAAGTATTTATGGGGGTTAGCATAATGAAAGGATTGAGCATTGAAGAACGTGTTATAAGCTTAGCACAATATATTATAGATTCAAAAGATACAGTAAGAGGAGCAGCTAAAAAGTTTTGTATAAGCAAGAGTACAGTACATAAAGATGTAACCGAAAGATTAGAAGATATTAATCCATTTTTAGCAAAAGAGGTTCGAAAAATCTTAGATGAAAATAAGGCAGAGAGACATATAAGAGGTGGAATGGCTACTAAATTAAAATATTTAAAAGATAACTCAATTTCTAAATGAATTGAGTTGTTTTTATGCATGCATATTTATAAATGCTGATGATACATATATATCAAAGCAAAATGTGAAAGTATAAAGAAGAACTTCTACAAATGTTTGAAGTTAATCATGTGAAAAAAAGAAAAGAATAAAAAAGTAGGAGAAAAGAAAGGAATAACTCTAATAGCGTTGGTTGTCACACTTATTGTTTTTTTGATATTAGCAGGGGTAAGTATAGCAATGTTAACAGGAGAGAATGGAGTAATAAGCCACGCACAAAATGCAAAGAATAACTCAGCGAAGACAGAGTTTGAGGAAAAAGTAAAGTTAGCAGTGACAGCATCAAGAATAAATGAAGATGGAACAAGAATAGATTTAGGCAAATTAGATAGTGAATTAAAAAATAATGCGAAAATCCCAGCAGAAAATATTGATAAAAGTGGAGAGAATGAAGGATTACCATGGATAGTGACAGAAAAAGATTATATGTATCTAATAACAGAAGATGGAAAAGTAGTAGAGATAAAGGGAATAGTATTAGATAAAAGTCAATTGAGATTGTTAAAAAACGAGAGTAAAACTTTAAAGGTAATAAAATCGAAAGATGTAAATGGAGATGTTATCTGGAGTACAGAAAATGCAGCAGTAGCAACAGTAGACTCAAATGGGAATGTGACAGCAGTAGGAAATGTAGGAGATACAACCAAAATAGTTACTAGAGTTGGAACAGATTATAGTACGACTTGCGATGTGACTATAATTGATAATTGGATAGAAGTGACACCAGAAGAGATTGCAGAAAATCCAGATAAGTACTATGGACAAGAAGTAAAAAATTATATAGCAAGTGGCGCAACATATAGAATATTTTTTGTTGATACAGAAAATAAATATGGAGATGGAAAGAATACTGTGTATTTGAAGGCAGACTGGAAAGCAAATGATGTAGACTTAAATAATTATGCAAGTTATACAGCAAAAAGTAAGATAAAAGAAATGAATCCAGAGTGGGCAAACAATAGGGGAACATCATCATGGAATATAAATGAGAAAGCAGCAGCATGGTTGTGCACACCAGAGACAGGAGAAAGTGAGAATTTGCCATGGTCAACATATTATGATGGAACAAAGGCAAATTATGTAATAGGAGGACCAAGTGTAGAGATGTATTGTGACTCATATAATAGTGTTGAACATTCAGGAGTAACAAATTATACATTGGGAGTTCAATATAGAGCAACAAACACATCAGGGTATATATACACAATAAATGGAAGCACAAGTCCAATATCAAATAGTGAATATTGGACAGGAATAGATACATTAGATTATAAAAATTATGGAAGTATGTATTGTGGAAGGGATGGACAAAAGGGAGGAGCATGGTACTGGTGGTTGGCTTCACCTTCGTCAGGTGGTAGCGACCATGTGTGTTTTGTGAGTGGTAGCAATTCACTCTTTCACAACAGCTACTATAGTGACGCACGTGGCATTTCTCCACTAGTTTCACTAAAATCTAGTTTCAAAATCAAAATAGAACGATAAAATATTTGAAGCTTCATTCAAAAAACATATTTTATAAATGAAATCCAAATTATTAGATAAAATATTTAATGATTTGGATTAATTTAATGTTAATAAAGACTGGAATTGAAAGGACAGGCATATATGACAAACTTGTAATTAATATAAATATAATACAATTTGAATATTGACAAAAAAGAAATATAGGAGTACAATCAAACAAGTGTTTTACACAAGGACATATGGTCTAGTATAATTATAGGGAGAGATGAAGTAATGAAACAAGAAAAAGTATATGAAATATTCACAGATGCAAGTTTTGATGATGAAATGAAAATAGGCACATATGCTATTGTTATAAAACAAGAAAATAAAATTATAAAAGCTTTTGGTAAAAAGTGTAGAATTCAATTAAATAGTGCAACAGAATGTGAAATCTTTGCAATATTTCAAGTATTAAATCTAATAGAATCAAACTTAATAGAAAGGAATATCATTCAAAAGTTTTATATAAGAACAGACTGTAATGTTGCAATGGAGATTTTTATAAAAAATAGTAAAGCAAAAGTATTTAAAAACAATGTAACATTATTAAAAAACATAAAGAAATCATATAAAAGAGTTAAATCAAGGTTAATCAATAAAGATAGTTATATAGATGTAAAATGGATTCCAAGAAAGCTAAATAAAATAGCTCACAATTATTCATATTCAGTTTTTAAAAAGGTTAGAAGCCAAAAAAAAGAAAATCATTCATCATTATTAGAAATGAAAGAATTTATGAAGCTATTGCAAGGTAATAAATCAAAGCAATATATGATGGTGGTATATTTAGTACAAAAATCGAATGAGGAAAAAATGATATTGAAAACACAAAAAGACATGGCAATTGCATTAGAAATGTCATTATATAGTGTTAATAAAACGATTCGAGAACTTATTAGATTAAAAGTAATAGAAAAAGTAAAAAATGGTAAATATTTGATATTAATATAAGAAATGAAAAAGATATTGACAACATTATATTGTTAATATAGAATAAAATGAGAAATTACTAAGAAAAAACTCAAATGAGAAAACATCAAAATGTAAAGGTGGAGATTTGATGCAAAAAGATAGTGATAAATATCAAAATAAAGAAAAAGGTGCAATTACACTATTTGTACTAATAACATGTTTATTTTTTACATTTATATTAGGGCTATTATATATTTCAAATATTAACAAAATCCAAATGCAAGAAAGTAATGTAAATCAAATAAAAGATAATTATTCAAAAAATATAGAAAATGACATAGAAGAAATAATAAATGCAACAAAAGAAAATGCAAAGGTAAATCCAACAGTAGAAGATATAATTGAAAAGCCAGGAACATATTATGGGAAAGTAGTAACAAACTATATGGCAAATGGAGCAACATATAGGATATTTTTTGTAGATACAACAGGAAAATATGGAGAAAAAACACAATATATTTGAAAGCAGATTATAATCCCAATAAAACAACATCATTAGACTATTATGAATGGTATAAATCAGATGCGACAAAAATAAGAGAAATGAACCCTGATTGGGCAAGAAATAGAGGAAATAGTGAAAGCACATGGAATTATAATGAGAAAGCAGCAGCAATGCTATGTGAAGCTGAAAATGGAAATAATATAGATAGAATGTGGTCAAGTTATTATGATAGTAATAAAGCAAATTATGTAATAGGAAGTCCAAGTGTAGAGATGTATGTAGACTCATACAATGATATACCACACACAATAGGTAATAATTCATTAGAAGTTAGATATAGAGCCACAAATTATCCAGGATATATCTATATATTAAATGGAGGAACTGAGGAATATAATACTATAGAAAATACAATAGATTACAAAGATTATGGGAGTATGTATAGTGGATATAAAGGAATACCAGGAAATTACTATTGGTGGTTATCATCCCCTACATCTGCTGGAGTGTATAATGTTTGTAATGTGCAAAGTTCAAACTTGTATGGGGCTGGAACAAGTCAGGTTTTTGGAATTTCTCCGATAGTTTCTCTAAAACATGATTTTGATATAACAATTGATTTAGAAATGAATTCTTGAAAATAAGGACAATTACTAAAAACCAAATTTGTGAAAAAATATTGACAATAAATAGAAAATATGTTAAAATAAGTAACTGTAGTCCGCTTAGTCAAGGCAAATAAAAGTTATGAAACATGAACTGCCTGAAATAAGGATTAGCGAGTATACAAATAAGGGAGGTGCATTTTAAATGTACGCAATAATTGAAAGTTGTGGGAAACAATACAAAGTAGCAGAAGGAGATGTAGTATTTTTCGAGAAATTAGATGCAGAAGAAGGAAAAAAAGTAGAATTCAGCAATGTAGTATTAGTATCTGAAGAAGGAAAAGTACAAGTTGGAGCTCCATATGTAAAAAATGTAAAAGTAGAAGGAAAAGTAGTTTCACATGGTAAAGGTAAAAAAATCATAGTTTTCAAAATGAAAGCAAAGAAAAATGAAAGAAAGAAACAAGGACATAGACAACCATACACAAAAGTTGAAATTACAGGAATAAAAGCTTCTACAGCATCTGCAAAAAAAGCTGAAAAGCCAGCAGAAAAAGCAGAAACAAAAAAAGTAGAAGAATAATTCAAAAAATGGATAAGTAAATTATAAAATAAGAAATAAATCCAAACAGTAAGTAAACATATGAAACTAGAAACTGAAAGGAGTGAGAATAATGGCACATAAAAAAGGGCAAGGTAGTATTAAGAACGGTAGAGACAGTGAATCTAAGAGACTTGGTGTCAAAAGAGCAGATGGTCAATTTGTACTAGCTGGAAACATACTAGTTAGACAAAGAGGAACAAAAATGCATCCAGGAACAAATGTAGGAAAAGGTAGTGATGATACACTATTTGCATTAGTTGATGGAACAGTAAAATTTGAAAGAAAAGGTAGAGACAAAAAACAAGTAAGTGTTTATCCAGTAGAAGAAAACGCTTAGAAAAAATGATAAAAGTAAAAAAATAAAAACAAAAACGAGGACAAGGCAAATAGTAAAATAACTTAAGAGAGAATCAAACAGATGGTGTGAGTTTGAAAGTAAAAACTATTTGTTATCACCTAGTTAGTTGCAAAGCTGAAAAAACAAGAAGTAAGCATTGCCGTAAATCTGCGTTAAAGAGAAATGAGAGAGTAGAGATACTAATATAGGTGGTACCACGGAATAAAAGCCATTTCGTCCTAACATGTAATAAATGCATGTTGGGGCGAAGTGGTTTTTTATATTATTAAGATTTCAATAATATGAAAAAGTTAAAATTATAATCAAATATAAATTTAAAAGGAGAAAAAGTATGAGAAATATAAAAATAAAAGGAATTTATAAACACTTTAAAGGTGATTATTATTTAGTAGAAGATATAGCAAAAGACTCTGAAACAAAAGGAGAAATGGTAGTATACAGAAGACTATATGGAGAAGGAGATTTATGGGTGAGACCATTAGACATGTTCTTATCAGAAGTAGACCATGAAAAATATCCAAATGTTGAGCAAAAATACAGATTTGAATTACAAGAAATTGAAAGTGTTGCAAATAAATTTCAAAAATAATTAATTAAAACTATGAACAATAAATTCTAAGGCATATAATAAACAAAAGTGTATATGAAAAAGGAGGAAAATTTTATGTATAAAAAAGTAGAGTTAAAAAATGGTTTTGTAGGAATGGAAAAAGATGTAGCAGAAATGTGGAAAAATAAAGACATAATAAAAAAGAACTTTGGAATGAACGAAGGAAAACGTTATTTTACATTTTATGATGGACCACCTACAGCAAATGGGAAACCACATGTTGGACATATAGAAACAAGAGTAATGAAAGACATAATACCAAGATATAAAGTAATGAAAGGGTATCATGTTGATAGAAAAGCAGGATGGGATACACATGGGTTACCAGTAGAACTTGAAATAGAGAAAAAACTAGGAATATCAGGAAAAGAACAAATAGAAGCATATGGAGTAGAGAAATTCGTAAAAGAATGTAAAGAAAGTGTATTTACATATGTAAAAATGTGGGAAGACATGACTAACAAAGTAGGATTCTGGGTAGATATGGAACACCCATATGTAACATATCATAATGAATACATAGAATCAGTATGGTGGGCTTTAAAACAAATGTGGGAAAAGGGCTTATTATATGAAGGTCACAAAGTAATGCCATATTGTCCAAGATGTGGAACAGCATTATCATCACATGAGGTTGCACAAGGATATAAAGATGTAAAAGATTTAACATGTATTGCAAAGTTTAAAGTAATAGACAAGGAAAACACATATATTTTAGCATGGACAACAACACCATGGACATTAATATCAAATTTAGCATTATGTGTTAATAAAACATATACATATGTAGAAGTAAAAGCAAATATAGGAACAGATGACGAGCCACAATATGAAAACTATATTTTATCAAAAGAGTTATTAGATTCTGTATTAAAAGAAACACCATATGAAATAACAAGAGAATTTAAAGGAACAGAATTATTGGGAACAAAATATGAGCAATTAATGCCATTTGCAAAACCAGAAGGGAAAGCATTTGAAGTAATACATGGAGACTATGTAACAATAGAAGATGGTACAGGAATAGTACATATAGCACCAGCATATGGAGAAGATGACAATTTAGTAGCAAAACAAAATGGAATTACATTTATAAACATGGTAGATAAATCAGGAAAATTCGTTCCAGAAGTTGAACCATGGGCAGGAAGATTTGTAAGAGATTGTGGTGAAGATATTTGTAGATGGCTTGCAGAACATGGAAAATTATTCTCTAAAGAAAAACATGTCCACTCATATCCACACTGTTGGAGATGTGATACACCACTTTTATATTATCCAAAAGAGAGTTGGTTTGTTGCAATGACAAAAATGAGAGACAATTTAATTGAAAACAACAATAAAATAAATTGGTATCCTGATACAATAAGAACAGGAAGATTTGGTAAATTTTTAGAGAATGTAATAGATTGGGGAATTTCAAGAGATAGATATTGGGGAACACCACTTCCAGTATGGAAATGTGAGTGTGGACATGAAGAATGTATAGGAAGCATTGAAGAATTAAAAGAAAAAGCAGTAGACTGTCCAGAAGAAATCGAATTACACAAACCATATATAGATAATGTTCACTTAAAGTGTTCAAAATGTGGAAAAGAAATGACAAGATTTAAAGAGGTTATAGACTGTTGGTTTGACTCAGGTTCAATGCCATTTGCACAATTACACTATCCATTTGAAAACAAAGAAATGTTTGAAAGTCACTTCCCAGCACAATTCATTTCAGAAGCAGTTGACCAAACAAGAGGATGGTTCTACACATTACTTGCAATATCAACATGTTTATTTGACAAATCATCATATGAAAACTGTATAGTTCTAGGGCATGTATTAGATGAACATGGACAAAAAATGTCAAAATCAAAAGGGAATGGAGTAGACCCAATGGTATTATTAGACCAAGTAGGAGCAGATAGTACAAGATGGCATTTCTATACATGTTCAGCACCATGGTTACCAACAAGACTTGGACTAAATAATGTATTGGAAACTCAAAGAGGCTTTTTAAGCACACTTTGGAATGTATATTCATTCTATGTTTTATATGCAGAAATAGACCAATTTAATCCGTTAAAATATACTGATTTCAAATCTGAAAACATAATGGATAAATGGATATTGTCTAAGCTAAATACATTAATAAAAGAAGTTGATGAAAAATTAGAAAAATATGATATAACATCTGCTGCAATACAAATTGGAGAATTTACAGACTCACTTTCAAACTGGTATATACGTACAAATAGAGAAAGATTTTGGGGAGAAGAATTAACTGATGATAAAATTGGGGCATATACAACTTTATATGAAGTATTAGTAAAATTAGTAAAAATATCAGCTCCATTTGTACCATTTATAACAGATGAAATATATCAAAATTTAGTAGTTGGATTGGATAATAAATCTCCTGAAAGTGTTCACTTATGCTTATGGCCAGATGTAAATGAAAACCAAATAGATAAGAAACTAGAAAAGGAGATGGATTTAGCATATACTATAGTAAAACTTGGTAGAAGTGCAAGAAATACATCAAACATGAAAAATAGACAGCCACTTTCAAAAATGTTAATATCAGTTGATACATTGCCAGAATATTATGGTAATATTGTAAAAGAAGAGTTAAATGTAAAAAAAGTTGAACTTGGAGCAAATATGTCTGAATATGTACATTTTGAAATAAAACCTAATTTACCAATTTTAGGTAAAGAATATGGAAAGCTAATTCCAAGAATAAAAGATGCAATTAGCAAAATGAATCAAATGGATTTAGCAAATAAAGTTAAAAATGGTGGAACTGAATATGTTGAAATAGATGATATTCAAGTAGCCTTAACAGCAGAAAATTTACTTGTAACAATGCAAGGGAAAGATGGTTTTGCATTTGCTGGTGAAGGTGAGATAGGGGTTGTGTTAGATACAACAATTACACAAGAATTAAAAGAAGAAGGATATGTAAGGGAAATTCTATCAAAAATCCAAAATATGCGTAAAGATAAAGGATTTGAAGTGTTAGACAGAATAAACTTATATGTTTCTGAAAATGATATGCTAGAAAAGATTGTAAATAAATTTGAAGATACAATAATGAAAGAAACTCTAACAGATAAAATATCTTATAATGAAGCAAATAGAGAATATACAGAAGTTAATATAAATGGAGAAAAATTGATGTTAGATGTAGAAGTTATTCATTAATATATTATAGTAATAAAACCTGATATTTATATAATATTGGGTTTTATTCAGTTTATATATATTTGATTTTTAATTATACAAAAGTTTATTTTACTTTTACAATCTACTTATTTAATACACATGCAAAAAGCGAGAAAAAATATTGACAATTAGAGATAATTGAAATATAATTTGAGTAGCATACAAAATATTTTTGCAAAAAGCAAATACTAATAGAAGTAAAGAGAATTGAAGTATAAAAAAAGCAAAAAAGAGAAACATAAGAAAAAAGAAAGGAATTCAGAGAATGAATATTATGGATTTAGTGGTGTAAAAAAACAAAAGGAAAAGAAGGCTTTTAAAGGAGAAAAAAGTGGAATAACGCTAATAGCTTTGGTAGTCACACTTATAGTGTTATTGATATTGGCGGGAACAAGTATAGCAATGCTAACAGGAGAAAATGGAATAATAAGTCAAGCACAAAATGCAAAAAATAACTCAGCAAAGGCAGAGTTTGAGGAAAAGGTAAAGTTA
>JAAVXM010000022.1 GCA_022790575.1 Clostridia bacterium
AATGAAATTGCAAATAATATTGCTAGAAGAGTAACTATACCAGATGAAAACAAAGAAAGCAAAAATAAAAAGAAAAATAATGATACTAGATTTTAAAAGGAGGAAAAAACTATGAATAATGAATTACCAAGAACAAAAATTGATGAAAGAACAGGCATTGAATATCATTTAGAAGGAGATTACTATATACCAAACCTAGTAATGCCTATACAAGAAAAAGTTGTTTTAAATAAATATGGAAGAATGAGATTAAAATATTTGAAAGAACACAAAAAGGATGATTACACTATAATGTTTATGGATGGAACATTAAATGCACACTTAAAAGAAATACAAGAAACAGCAGATAATAGAGTACAACAAATTATTAGTGAGTTAAAATCTAAAAGCGATTTGACTGAAGATATGAAAAATACTGATATGCTTTATTGGGTTGGTACTATGAACTCTATTAAGGCACAAGCTGAAGAAATTGTTTTTAGTGAATTGATTTATACGTAAATTATACAAAAACTATGGAAAAATTGTCAAAATGTGATATAATATAGCAAACTTTAATAGGAGGAAATCAATTATAGTGAAAAAAGCATATTTAGAATGTTTAAAAAAATTAAGAATTTTAAGAAAGTCATTAGCTGATAATATAGATAAAAAACGAGGAAAATTACATTTTACTTGGCTAAAAGATAAAACTGAAAAGGTTATAAATGAAAAAGATGAAAATTATATTTATAAAAATGTAGTAAATTATACACTTCCTAATTATGTTATTACACAATATACATTTAATAAGTCAAATAAATCTATAAAAAATATTATTAAGAAAAATTATAGTTTTAAAGAAAACAAATATACTTTTAATAATCCTAAAATATCGGTTGATAATGTTAAGTTGTTAATGAGATATGTTTTATTTAAAAGGGGTAATGTTATTTGGCTAGATTTTGGTTTTAATATAGGTAAAGAATTTGGAGGTATGCATCCAGCTGTTATATTGAAAAATTTTGACAATGATCTTTTTGTTGTTCCAATTTCTTCAAAGAAACCACCAGAATATGTAAAAATAGAACAAGATTTGAAAGATAAAAAAATAACTGAAGATGAGTGCCAAAAAAGAAAAAATGCTATTACAGAAATAATTGAAATCTCAAAGATAAATGGTTTTAGAAATATGTTAAGGTGGTCTAGAATTACTAGAATGAAAAAGGTCAGTATTTTAAGGGTTAATTTTTCTGGAACGATAGGTACATTAAATGGTAGAGATATGAATGCAATAGCAGAAAAAATATCAATTGAGCTAGGCAATAAAAAGGCTAATTAAAAGCAAAATTTAACGTATAAATTATTGACTTTAGGAATAAAATATAGTATCATAGTATTAGAAAGTAATCAATAAAGATTGCTATGAAAGGGATGTAAATCCCAGTTAAATTGCTATGAAAGATGACCAGTAGTTACTACTGGTCATCAGTCGTTTTACAATTATTTTTTAAATTTATATTTTATGACTTCTTCTTGTTTTTTCTACTGCTTCAACTTCATCAAATAATTTTGAGTCAAAAAAATCTTTTAATGAGATATTTGAACCTTCGCAAATATGAAGTATTGTAGTAACTGTTGGTTCAGTTACTTTGCCTCTTAAAACATCACTAATATTGGATGGGGAAAATCCACCTTTATATGAAAGTTTATATGCAGACATATTGTTTTTATCTAATAATTCAATTATTCTTAATTTAATAGCTTCAGGCAATAACACAACTTTTCCAACCTTTCCATAAAAAGTATAGCAAAGTATTAGGAAATATTATTTGGAAAGTTCCACAATATTTTTGAAAAACTATTGTAAAAAAAATTGGTTTATGGTACTATAATGTTAGATTATGTAGTTTACTAATGATAAGGGGGGTGAAAAGTGTGGAAGACAAAGAAATAGTAACAAGTGGTAAAATAACACAAGCACTAATTGGAAATTGGTTATTATGGGGTATAGTTTTTGGATTTTTATATAGCATTATTTTTAGTTTAATAACATCAAAAATGGATTCTATGGTACTTGTTTCAATAATAGCAATTATTTTTCAAGGAATTATAGCGTTTATAGTATGGAAATTAAGTACATCTTCTTCTTTTAAGAAAAAAACTATTGTCTATAATGATGTGTCAAAAGTTATGAAAAACCTAATAATTTTCACTATTGTAATATGTATATTTAATGGTATTTATAATGCTTCTACAGTAAATAGTTCGATTGACAAAGCTTTACAATCTGATTATAAATTAAAATATACAGAAAGTCTGATGTCATCTTTTTATAATGATACTCAAATGAAAGAATATCAAAAACAAAAAGAAGAAATGATAAAAGAAACAAAAAGCAAATTATATACATATTTAGTTATTTTAGAAATTGGACTAACAGCTGTATATTTAGCTGTATTGCCATTAGAAAAAAAGGAAATATTAAAATATGTGAGATAGGAGTGTAAAAAATGAATCCAATTACAATTATTATAATGATAGTATTAGGTATTATATGTGCTATAGTTCATAAAAAATATGATAATATACTTGAAGATAATTTAGAAATAGTAATTTATAGAGCAGATTAAAACCTGCTCTAAATTTATATGTAAAAAGAAAGATAACTTTTCATTAAATAAAATTGGTGAAACCTTGTGATAGAAAATGCTAGAAACTATATTGTTATTATGAAAAATAAAGTAATTTTGCAAAATTGCATTTGACAAAATAAAAAAATGACTGTATAATAAAGATAGAAAATGAGTAACACAAAGTGTGTTGCCGAAGAAATAGGTAAACCATTCACTCCGTCAAAAGCAGAATGGTTTATTTTTTATTGCCTATGTAGTAACCAACAGATGATGATTAACAAGGCAACATTTATGATAGTCATTGCTACTAATCCGTAGAAAAGTAGATATGTAATAATTATTAATGCTGATTCTACCATATTAACCACCTCCTATATTCAATCTCACAAACTAAGTTGTGGAGGTTTTTTGTAAACACTAAGCTGTCAAAGGTGGCAACACACTCCGCTTATTCTCATTTTCTATGTCTATAACAATACAACATTATTGGATAAAATACAAGCGAACAAAACAATTTTTTGAAAAATATTATTTTTGATTTATGTAGTGTTACAATTGATGTGAAACAAAATAAATAAAAATTGAATAAGTGATTTAAATCATATATAATTG